>NC_010628.1:5815000-6087500 GCF_000020025.1 Nostoc punctiforme PCC 73102
AACAAATTCATCGCCAATAATGGGAATTTCTCGTTGTAGAATTGGCAGAGTTAGAGTTTTGCCGATGAGATGTTTGTAGCGATCGTCATTGGGATTAACCGCTACAGCCGTATCACCCAGCATCGTTTCTGGTCGAGTTGTCGCCACCTCTACAAAACCAGAACCATCGGTGAGAGGATAGCGGAAGTGCCAGAGATTTCCATTCACCTCTTGATTTTCAACTTCCACATCAGACACAGCCGACTGGGAAGCGGGACACCAATTAACTAAATATTCACCACGATAAATTAAGCCTTCTTCGTAGAGGCGAGTAAATGCCTCCACAACAGCCTTAGATAAACCTTCATCAAGGGTAAACCTTTCCCGTGACCAGTCCACCGAGACACCCAAGCGTCGTAGCTGATTCAGAATCGTTCCCTCAGACTCCGCCTTCCATTGCCAAGCGCGTTCTAAGAACTTCTCGCGCCCCAATTCATAGCGAGTCTTACCCTCTTTTTTGAGTTGCTTTTCCAGCATACTATGCACAGCGATGCTGGCGTGGTCAGTTCCGGGTAGCCATAGGGTATTACGTCCCTGCATCCGGTGGTAGCGCACGAGGGTATCAATTAAGGCACTTTCAAAGGCGTGACCCATGTGTAAGCTGCCGGTGACATTCGGCGGGGGAATGACGATGCAGTAGGGTTCGC
The DNA here is from genome assembly GCF_000020025.1 of Nostoc punctiforme PCC 73102. GTDB lineage: Bacteria > Cyanobacteriota > Cyanobacteriia > Cyanobacteriales > Nostocaceae > Nostoc > Nostoc punctiforme. The sequence continues at coordinate 5,815,687 of NC_010628.1, forward strand.
CGCCTTTGTTGGGGTCAGCTTTGTAAACTTGGTTGTCTTCCCAGAATTTTTGCCACTTGGCTTCCGTGGAAAAGGGGTCGTAGAGACTGGGGAGATTGGGAATGGTTGCGGTCATGCGGGAAAACTAAGGAAGGACTCTAATAAATTTTGCCACAGGGTTGGAGAGGGATTGATGGAAACGAGCCGCAGAGGCGCAGAGAACGCGGAGGGAAGAGAGTTAGGAGAGGAAATGAATCGGCTTACGGGCGAGGTGATTGGGGCGGCGATTGAGGTGCATAGGGTGTTGGGGCCAGGGTTTTTGGAGGAGGTGTATAAGGAAGCGTTGATTATAGAATTTTTCAGGTGCGGGATACCCCATCTGGTTGAGAAGTCGGTAACAGTAAATTACAAAGGACATGAAGTAGCCAAGGGAAGATTAGATTTTCTGGTTGCCAATTGTTTAATTGTGGAATTAAAAGCTGTTCAAAATTTAGCCCCAATCCACGAAGCTCAAGTCCTCTCATACCTTAAAATGACTAATTACCCCTTAACCCTTCTCATCAACTTTAACGTCCCCCTCCTCAAAGACGGCATCAAACGCATCATCCTCTCTTAATCTCTCTGCGCCCTCTGCGGTTCGTTCCCTAAACCCATGAAACACCAAACAACCTCCCCTTGGACATTCATCCCCACCCTATATTTCACCTCCGGCATACCTTACATCATCATCAACACAGTTTCCGTAATCTTTTACAAAAAACTGGGAATAGATAATACTCAAATCGCCTTGTGGACAAGTTTTCTCTATTTACCTTGGGTCATCAAAATGTTTTGGGCCCCAATTGTCGATACTTACTCTACCAAACGCAAATGGATAATTTACACCCAATTTGCCATGTTCTGCTGCTTGGGTTTGATAGCCATCTCCTTACAACTGCCAAATTTCTTTTTCATCTCTCTCACAGCATTAACAATAGGAGCATTTATTTCTGCAACTTATGACATTGCGACAGATGGCTTCTATCTCCTCGTTTTATCTCCAGAACAACAAGCCTTCTTTGTTGGTATTCGCTCACTATTTTATCGAATGGCTGTTATCTTCGGTTCAGGAATATTAGTAGTTTTAGCAGGTCAGCTTGAAGTATCACTTAATAATATTCCTTTAAGTTGGACTCTAGCTATTGGCTTCTCAGCTTTAATTTTGGCAATCCTATTTATTTCTCATCGCCTATTTTTACCCTTACCTGAATCAGATAACAAACAACAGCTACAGGTTACAGAAAAAATCCCCTTTTTGTCAATCATTAGCTCATATTTTGCTCAAGATAAAATTATAAATATTTTAGCATTTATATTGCTTTACAGACTTGGTGAAGCAATGCTTGTCAAAATAGCTTCTTTATTTTTATTGGACAAACCAGAAGTAGGTGGTTTAGGGCTATCAACGTCAGATGTAGGATTAGTCTACGGTACATTTGGGGTAATCTCCCTAATCTGTGGAGGAATTTTAGGAGGCTTACTAATTTCTAAATATGGATTAAAAAAATGTCTTTTTCCTATGGCTTTAGCTTTGAATTTACCTGATATATTTTATGTGTATATGGCTTACACAAAGCCTTCACTCACATTAGTCTATCCCTTGGTTTCCTTGGAACAATTTGGATATGGTTTTGGATTTACAGCTTTTAGTGTTTATTTAATGTATATTTGCCAAGGTGAATATAAAACCTCTCATTTTGCCATATCTACTGGCATTATGGCTTTAGGAATGATGTTACCTGGATTAGTTAGCGGTTATTTACAAAAAGAACTTGGCTATCCACTATTTTTTGTCTTGGTTTGTTTGCTGACTATTCCTGGGATGATTGCTCTATTTTTTATTCCTTTAAAGGAAGAACCGAAGCGTCGCAATAGTTAGTATTATTACAACAAATTTATAGCAATTTCAAATGAGTTATAAAAAATAGAATTATAATCGAACCACAGAGGCGCAGAGAACACAGAGAGATAAGAAATATATATTTTGACAGATGATTTAGGACTGCTATATGAGTTATGTTTTGGGGATAGATGGCGGCGGTAGCAAGACTGTTTGTGTCTTGATGGATGATTTGCGTCAAGTACTAGGTCGCGGTGAAGCAGGCCCATCTAACTATCAGAGTATAGGTATTGAAGCAACTTTACAATCTATTCAATCTGCAATTCACAATGCGGTTGAGGCAGCAATAATTACAAATACTGTGAATATTGACGCTATATGTTTGGGTTTATCAGGTGTAGGTCGTGTAACAGATATCGAAGTAGTAAAAGGTTTAGTTAAAGAGTTACAAAATAACAAATTGCGTATTAATTGGGTATTAAAACCAGCCAATATTGTAATTTGTAACGACGCTTTGATTGCCTTAGTTGGCGGAATTGGTCATCCTGTAGGAATTGTGGTTGCAGCAGGTACTGGTTCGATAGTTTTTGGGCGAGATCATGAAGGACAGACCAAACGAGTTGGCGGCTGGGGGTATATTCTAGGAGATGAAGGTAGCGCCTATAAAATTGCGATCGCAGGCATGAACGCAGCATTAAAATCTTATGATGGACGAGAAATACCAACGAGTTTGGTAGATGGTTTCAAACAGCATCTTGGTTTGGAAACTATAGAAGATTTAATAGAAGTAATATATCGGCGAGAATGGGGAGTTAAACAGATCGCTGCTTTAGCACCAATTGTAGATTTTGCAGCAGCGTCAGGTGATATAGTAGCGAATATTATAATTGACGATGCTGTAAAAGAATTAGTAAAAGCTACATCTACAGTAATTGATGCGATTTTTAGTGCTGACTCAGTTTTAGAAGTAGTCACAACAGGAGGTGTCTGGCGGGGTAGATGCAATATCCATGAAAGATTTGCAGCGTCTCTTGTTAAGAAATTTCCTAATGTAAACGTGATTTTTCCAAGGTATGAGCCTGCTTACGGTGCTGGTTTATTAGCGTTGCAGACAACTCAAAATTGACGCAAAGAAAGCAATAATAGGAGTTTTCAGTCTGCAAATATGCGTCCCAAGAAAGTTACTATTTCAGACCAAGCTGCGGTGGTAGCACTAGAATCATAACGATAACCGTCGTCACGCATGAATGTATGTTCTGCTTCATACAAGAAAACTTGGTAAGGTATGTTAACATTTTCAACTGCTTTTATTATGGTTTGGCGATCGCTATCTGGTATATGAGGGTCAAGAGTACCGAACACCATTAGCATCTCACCTTGGATTTCATTTACCCTGTGGATTGTATCGGCTACCTCTTTACCCAGTTTGCCACTGGGAATACCAGTCGGGTAACAGCAGACACAAGCACGAATTTCGCTTTGAAATGCTGCGCGGAATGCTAGATGTCCACCAATACAAAAGCCTAGAGTGCCTATTTGATTTGGAGAAACTGCACTCTCTCCTTTAAGGAATTCAATCACAGCAAGGCAATCGGCATCATAATCAGCTACGGAGGTTCGACGAGCATCGTCATTTCCCCGCATCCTTCCCAGATCATCTGGCTCTATTACTAAACCAACTGGCTCTATTCGGTGAAAAATCTCTGGGGCTGCTACTACATAGCCATATCCTGCTAAGTAGTTAGCTAGACGAATCATTGGATCGCCTAGCTGATAAATATCACTGTAAAAGACAATACCAGGGTATTTTCCTGCTGCTTTAGGAGCCGCAACATAAACACGCATTAAACTGCCATCGACTCTTAACTCAACGTTGCGCTTAGTAATTTGCACTTTTTTGTCTCCGTGTATATCAATATGGCATCTAGCGATCGCCTTATCGCAATAATCCCCTTAGAGATGCGTTAGCGTTGTAAGACGAAGTACAGCCCAATGCCATTTCGCGTCTTTAATATTGAACTGGTTGTAGTATTCTTCTACATTTTTCAAAATTTACAGAACGAAATTACATTAATTTATTGATGGTAAAAAACATTCTATCTCCGGTATGCACATCTGTGCGTCCATATAAATGTGCTTTTTAAGACTTAAGTATTTCCAAGGAATAAATTATCCAAATCAACTTACCACAGAGGCAATCGCAGATGATGACTATTGGGAAATTACTAAATAAACAAGGACAGCAAGGAAATCATCAAGATCCAGAGGTTAGCTATTTCTGGCCAATTTCCAACTTCAACTCTTGTAGAAATTCAGTGCTAATGGGTGATGTTGCCAGAATTGGATGTTTAATACCTCCCCAAATACTTCCAGTGCGGATACGATGGGAAACTAATATTTCAGGAATTTGACTAGAGATTAAGACCTTTGCTGGTGCAAGTTGACCGATGGCTCTAGCTCTTTTGTAATGATATGATTCTGATAAAGCCAGATCCAATTGTTCGGCAATAATTTCTGGGCTTTCTTTTGCCGAATCTAGTAATAGAATATAGTGTGGAGGATCGGCAGTGGGCATCAAAGTTTTAAAATTAGTTTCTTGCAAGTTCAACATAGTCAGAGCATTATTTACAAAAGTTTCTTGCAACTTTTCGCCCACCAAATCACTAATAGCTTGATGTCGTCCGATAAACTCTAAGCAGGCAGTGTGGCGATAGTAATGAGTTACCCGGATGCGATCGCCAATTCGATAACGATACAATCCGCCTTTCTGCGATAAAATGATCGTGTATTCCTTGCCAATGTTGAGTTCATGTAAACCATGCAGGGAACCAGTATCATCCTCGAACTCGAAAAATACTTCATCGAGAACTGGCACACATCCCCCAGCGACAATCAAGGGAATCGTCATTGGGGCTTCGGTTGCTAGTAGTCCTTTACCTTGAATTAATACACCTGGAAATTGCGATCTTAATCCTTGCGCTTGATCTGCTGCATTGGCACTATCCCAGCAAGAAATCAGCTTCAAATTTGGCCAAAGTTGCATCCAGGAAATATTGCTTTCGCCCAGGTATTGCAAGCGATGATCTGAAATCCGATTGTGTAATTCTGTTCGCAATAAATCCTGATTTTCTTGAATATATTTTAAATGTACTTGGAGAAAGCTAGGGCTCCAAATAGAAATAATTTCTAATTTTTCAGCCTCTAATAATGCCAAAGCCAGTTGATGTTTAAACAAGTTCGCGTCATGCAGCCGATTAAGTTTATTTGGCATCACCAACCAAGGACGCAAAAACCAACGCAACCAGCCATCTAAGTAATCTAAATCATCCTGTAAATTTTGGCTATCAGCTAAATTTAATTGCGGCGAGATACAAGCATAAAGTTTGCCTGTGGAAAATTTCGGCCCATGTACAATCAAATCATGCGCCCATACACAAAACATCTGATTAAACGATCGCCGCAAAGATTGAGTATAAGGAATCCATTTTACTGCCCCACTACTGCCAGAGGTTTTTTCATAGAATAAAATGGGTTCGGGAGTGAGGGAAATTTGCTGCTGTTTCTGATTTAACCAGGGTTCGAGCGCATCATAATCTACAGTTGGCACACGCTGCCAATCATCTACAGAATGAATCCCCAAAGTTTTACCATACTCACTCTTGATTAGGCGATCGCAAATTTCCTTCTGTACAGATGTCTGCATTAACTCTGGGTTATCCAAAGCTTGATAAAATCGCCTCGCCGTTGGCGCGAGGATTTGCCCAAAAAGCTGAATAATCGGACGCATTATTGCACCTTTTGATTAGGATAAAGATTGGTGGCTGCTGGTAAATAAGAACCATCATCAATGACTACACCAGCAGCAAGATTAGATCCAGCTCCCACAAAAACATTGCTGCCAATCTTGACATTTTTGACATACAACATTAAATTTTGCTTGCGGGGTTTAATGATGTGAGAATAGATACCTACACCATGCCCAATAACGACGCGATCGCCAATTTCTAACAAACTGCGATCGGCAATCTCCAATCTTGTTGTCCAGTATACATCTCGCCCCACTTTAGCACCCCACAATCGCAACCAGCATGAAAACGCCCCCGGAATCAGTCGCAGCACTGCTTCCAACACCGGAATTGCAATATAAATTACCTGGATTTGATGACTACCCCACCAGGGACTATATTCCTTACCTTGTAGATAACTAATGCCCTCCCGCACAGGATAAACCCGTTCATGCAAGCGGTAAACTAGCACTGGTAGCCCATAAATAGAAAGGAACACCCCCAGAATGCTGAAGATGTTGGGTGAATAGGCGAGGTAGACTATTGCTGCCCCAGTTAGCAATAATATAAAGGTGGGAAATAACGAAAGAATTTTACTTAGAACTGTCATGAAAATGGAAACAAAAGTTTTTGAAACAAGTTTAATGAGCTAGGAATTCCGATTATAGACGGCACTTTTTTGCTTTCATAATATGTTCCATGTAACTTATCCCAAATTTTCAGATTAGCCCCATAGTTATAATTATGTATTTCCCGACAATGATGCCAAGCATGATCCTGTGGTAAGATTAACCAAGAACATAAAAATTGATAAAGCCAACTACTTTCAGGAATTATCAAGCTGCTATGTCGCCATAAATCTAAGGCAGAAGTTAGACTTACTCCAAGTAAATAACCTGTTGGATCGGCTAACAGATACAAAAATAAAGTGTGTATCCATAAATAAATAATTAATAAGCTCGTCCAAAGTGTGTTACGAGAAGTTCCTAAGACATCCATCTGAGTAACAGTATGATGAACTTGATGAACTTTCCACAATAATTTAGTATGTAATAAACGATGATTCCAATAATATAAATAGTCAACTATAACAAAACTGATAACAAAAGTCGTAACTAATGATACTTTTAAATATCCTTGTTGAGCGGGTAGTAAATATTGATAAAGCCAATAAACTAAACTAGCTTGTAGTAAAGGAATCAATATTCCTTGAATGGTTAATCCTGTAACATCTAGCAACCAATCTTCACGACTTTTAACTTTGAGTTGAGTTCGTCTAACCTGATTGGTAATAGTCCAACCAATTAATCCGAGAAAAGAGCCAAAAATTAGTAATTGTGAAAAGTTTTGTATTCCCACTTATGATTACACACACTTGATTTTAATCAATTACGAATTACGAATTACGAATTACGAATTATTTTCAGACCCAAAATGTAACTTTTACTGATTGATTTGGCAATAAACGCGGATCTTCTCCACGAGATATAGCTGCCATAATTGACTCTACAAATATATGAATTGTGTCCGCAGGCGTATTATAAAATTGTGTCCCGTATTTAGCGATCGCTTCCCCCTGAATACCCAAAATTTCCACGTCTTGGCGGATAATATGTTGAGCAGTCCACCGCACAAAGGGACGCGCTAATTTATTCCAGATACCGTAGTTATAGGTGACATCTGTGTAAACCAGAGTTGAATTATCAGTTTCTGGAATAGATTGACTGGTAATAAATAAATGACGATTGCGTGCCATTTTATACTCTACAGAAGTAATGTTTGGCATATAAAAGCGATCGCTATGTTTAATCTCTGCACTCTGTAAATTCAGAAAACGGCTGTACCATCCCAAATTACTGTTTTCGTTGCGATACTCCACCAAAACCGAACCATTCCACCGTTCAACAGTCATCTCTAACTTTTGTTGGCGGGAAGTACGGAAAACACCAGGATGAACAAAAGCCGTATGGGGAATATCAATAAAGTTCTCCGCACAATTAGTAACATTGTTAGCAAAACGGTTAATTACCCGTACCGTCTCCCATCCTGTTTGTCCGTAGTGAGGCATAGAAAAGGGTTCAAAATCAACGCTTGGTGTATCGGCTAACCGCACATAAACATAGCCATCTTGTTCCTTGGTAGCGTAACACTTGGCTCGACGCTGCGGGGAAGGTTTGAAGTCATTTCCTTCGGCTGGAACAGCAATAACGTTTCCAACCCCGTCATATACCCAACCATGATAGGGACATTGTAAAGCACCGTTACAGATTTTACCTGATGATAGACGGCTATTGCGGTGTAAACAGCGATCGCGCAAAGCTACGGGTTGTCCATCTTCACCGCGAAATATCGCTAACCATTCTCCTAAAACGGTGCGTGGTAATACCTTGTTAGGTTGTAGTTGGTTGCTAAGTGCGACAATATACCAAAAGTCTGCGAATTGCATAGTGGGTGAGAGCGATCATTTCTAGATAAGGCTACAGGTTTAGCATAAAGTAATCCTAAAGTTTGCCGTCCGATTTATGATACAGATGTGTTATGCTGACCAATTCTCTGAATCAGGATATCAAACTGAAACAGTCAGTCTAAGAGGGTGTTTGAAAAGTTTTTAGATGTTAAAGATTATGCTAATCGCCTAACCATAATCCGGATCATGGCAAGATAAATAAAAGTCTCGGATGTTTCAGGCAATAGCTCATAGTCTCTAACCAATCGCCGACATCCCATTAACCAACCAAAAGTACGTTCAACAACCCAACGTTTTTTGAGCAAAACAAAGCCCTTGGCTGGTTCTGGTCGCAAAACCACCTGCACAATCCAACGGCAAAAATTCATCACCCATTGCATAAACGAATCGCCATCAAAGCCGCCATCAACCCAAATAGTTGTCAAGCGAGATATATTTTGTTTGGAGTGTTTGACCCGTTTGAGAACTTGTTTGCCCCCAGAACGCTCACCAACATTGGCTGCTGTTACCAAGACTTGTAGCACCAATCCCAAGGTATCAACCGTTATAAATCGCTTACGTCCTTTAATATTCTTTGCACCATCAAAACCAACGGATTGATTAACCATCGCTGCACTTTTAACACTTTGACTGTCGATGATCGCTTCAGATGGGCTTGGGTGACGTTGATTTTCAATCCGAATCCATTCCCTGAGACGGTCATGAATTTTCACCCAAGTTCCGTCTTTACGCCAATTGCGAAAATATCTATAGACTGTCTGCCAAGCGGGAAAATCTCCTGGTAGCGATCGCCATCTCACTCCTTCTACCAGAATGTAGAAAATCGCATTGAGAACTTCCCACATATCGACTTCACGCTTACGACCACCCGGTTTCGCTTCTGGAATTAGGTCACTCATAAACTCATATTGTGCCAGGGTCAGGTTACTGGGGTATGCTTTACCCATATTCCTCTCTCGGTGCTGTTTACTATCTATTCACAGCCTATACCGAGAGAGCTTTTTTACAACTTTTCCGACTTTTCAAACATCCTCTAAATAATTATTCCATACCACTCTCAGTTAGCTGTTTTATCAAATAGAATTTGCTATTAACCTTATTCTGAAAGCAAGTAAATATACCTAAGTTAAAAGATATTGTTCCTCTGGGACTTATTGTGGTGTCTATTGTTGTGGGTGCAGGCTATTGGTTCAGTCAAAAACATCAGCTTGAATCCTTTGTACAACAAATAGACTCGATCAAAATCAATCAGAATAAACCGATTGAGCCTAAAGACTATATTGCGATGAGGCGTGATATTCTTACTTTACAGAACACGTTTAACAGTTCTGTATTTCAATTAGTTAGTGGCTTGCTTTTTTTCGTAACTGCATATACAGCATGGCTCAATCTAGTAGCTTCAGAAAAAAAACAGATAGCCGAAAGATTTGCTAAGGCCGTCGATCAGCTAGGCAGTAATGAATTAGGTGTTAGAGTGGGTGGAATTTTCGCACTCGAACAAATTGCTCGGAGTTCTCCAGAAGAACACTGGACAGTAATAGAAGTTCTAACATCTTATATTAGAGATCAATCACTGAAAGGAAAATCAGTATTTAAACCAGAACCTGAAGTAGAGGAGAATCAATCAGGAGAATCTACATATCAATCAATTTTGAAAAAAATTAGAACAGAGCAGTCAATTTCAGTAACAACTGACATTCAAGCAGCATTAACAGTAATTTGTAGACGTAATAACAAGCAAGATCCGAGAGATATAGTTATAGACCTTAGCTTTTGTGATATTAGAGGTGCGGATCTAAAAAAGGCTAAACTCAGGAACGCTGATTTGAGAGGAGCTAAAATTTCAGGCGTTAATTTAGAAAATGCAAATCTTTCAAGTGCAAATTTACAAGGAACAGATTTTACAAGATCGGTTCTTAAAGGAGCAAGGTTAAATAAATCCAAGTTAAACAATGCTTTACTTAATGAATCTTATCTAGAAAAAACAGATTTACAGGATTCAGACCTAACTAGTGCCAATCTCAAATATGCCAATCTCAAGTATGCAAAACTCAATCGTGCAAAGCTTAAGCTTGCCATTCTTGTAAAAGCTGAATTACAAGGTGCTAACCTGAGTCAAGCTGAACTAAAACGTACAAATTTAAGAGATGCTATAATCGACGACGGTACTAAGCTTGATGAAAAATGGAAGCGAGTACATCAGGTAAACATGGGTGCAGGCAGAGGTAAAAATTTTGATGAATTTGATTTCAGCGAAGCAATATTAACCAATGCTGATTTTGAAGGATCTAGTTTAAAAAATTCTATTTTTAGCGGGGCAGATATTGGCGGAGCAAATTTTAGAAATGCTGATCTAGAGGGCGCTGCTTTTCGCAAAATAGGTCTGATGACTAGTCTTGATATGGCTGATTTTGGTGATGCTTATCTTAAAGGAGCGATTTTTGAAGAAGCTAGTCTCAAATGTACTAATTTCAGTGGAAAAAATAGAATAACAGATATGAGTGGAGTAGTTTTTCGAGAGGTTAATCTTGCAAGTGCTATTTTTGAGAATGTCCTTCTTAAAAAAGCAAAATTTTTTAGATCAATCCTCCAGGATACAAATTTCCGCCGTTCTAATCTCAAGGAAGCAGAATTTGACAATTGCTATTCCTATACTAACGACACTAGCTTTGAAGAAGCCAATCTTGATAAGGCTATATTTATAGGTTCTCTAGGAAGTGCAAATTTTCGCAATTCAAGTCATCAAAAGGCTAATTTCCAAGGTGCTGATAAATCATCAGCTCAGTTTTAATAGAGCAATAGGCTTGGTGATGGGTAGGATATATAAAAACATTGGAGTATTAACCAAATTTATTGTTCTAGTGTCTGAATTGCGATATTAGCTGTTAGGTCTAACTGGCAGGCTAATCGTGTATTGGGATTTTTGGGTGCTAATGTCTCTAACATTTCCTGTTCATCAAGTTGGGGAGGAGGAATATTACCAATAATTTCAACCAAACAAGTGCCACAAATTCCAGTCCGGCAACCAAACAAAACAGGTGAATTCTGAATCGTGAGATGTTCAGACAAATTTTCATGACATTCCAGAGTGATAGGGACAAAATTGCTACCTGGAAAGGATATCTTACAGAAGTCAGCCATAATACGCAATAATTTTACCTAAACAACACTTTTCCATTCCTCTCTCTGGCTCTGCGTCTCTGCGTGAGATAAAATCAAATCCTCTTTATATTCAAAACCTTGAAAAGCTCTTTTTTGAGTCGCCAAATATCGAGAAATTGAATTAGTAGCCATCAGCGACATATCCCGATTACGTTGCCAAAGATAATCGAGCTTTTCAATATACACTTGATAAGATTTCATCGCCTCCTGATGAGTTGAAAAACTGTACTGTAATCCTTCCGACTCCTCAGTAAAACAACGCCGCATCATTTCTTTAGCATCCATGTCATTCATCTCAAAAATAGGCGATCGCAACACCCGATAAATATTGTGATACAACGCCGGATCGTACCAGAATATCCCGTTAATCGCCGCAGAAAAATGAAAATGATCGCGCTGACATCCCAGCAATCCTAAATTAGCTACCAGTCGCTCAAAAGCAGTTGGTGGCTTAAGACAAGTGACAACATCGTGAGATATAATTGTCGAACTATTGAAGTGAAAGCTTTCATCCATAAAGTGATAATAGGAGACTTTAGCAGGAATTGGAGCAGCTTCAGGATGGGGATGTTTTTGATAATAATTGCTGAGTTTGTGCTGTACTAATTTGCCGTTTAGTGTTCGCACTCCCCTGACAGTGAAATACTGACAAGCCAAAAAAGTATTATTCGCAGAAATCAGCCCAAAGTATTGAAGTTGAATTTTTTTCCACCAATTTTTCAGAGCATTGGTGTCAGCATAAACCATAGTTTCTGTAAAGGGGCCGCGCATGGGGTAGGTAAAGATAAGTTCCCCAAACAACACTTGTTCAACCTGTTTGGCAATTGTGCGGAAAGCGTTAATGTGCGATCGCTCTTGGGCGGATTCTAAATCTAAGGTATCGCAGATTAAGCGGAAATCTTCTTGAGCGTAAAGTCCGGCTGCACTGGTTTGATTGAAAAAGATAGTGGCAATTTCAGCAGAAACAATTTGTGAGTAGTAAGCTACCCAGTAAAGTTGGTTCAAAATTACACGCTGATGTTGACTGGACTGTTCCCATAAAGGTGTACCATATAGCAGGGAAAATTCCTCTGGATTCCAATACTCGTTTTGACAACCTTCATAGCGAAAATTGCTAACTGCTTCATCCATTAAAGCAGTATGATCTTGCTGTTTGTTGCGGGTGTGGTTAATTTGTAATTTGCGATGAATAGTTTTTTCCATATCCGTTTTTATTTCACGCAGAGATAAGACTGATATTTATTACACACATTGATGGGCGGGGAGTGGTTCAAAGGCTCCGCGTTCTTCTAAATTTTGCAGGATAGACTGGGCTGATGTTCCCCCCATGAGCGATCGCAATATTTGTAATCGCGTTCCACTATGGGTTTCAGTATCTAGTTCTTCTAGAATTTGGATTTTTTGCGATCGCGTCAGATGTCCTTTCACTTGTTCGATTGCTGCAAGTACGCTTTGTGGCCCCACCTGTACCATCAACAAAAACTGTGCCAATACATCAAGAATTATTGTTTGACTGAATGCTGAAACAGTAATTTGATTAAACAAGGTAGTTCCAGTAGCGTGATGACGGGATTCAGATTGTAAAAAACTGGAAAAAAGTTCTGCTAAGACTGGATAACGGCATTCCTTTGCTAAACGTCGATAATGGCTTAAACCCCATCCTTCTAAAACGACTTGCAGCACAAACAACAAAACTGTTTTATCTGCACTTTCAACTACTTCTGATAGTAAGCGCAAAAACGGATCATCCGTGCTAGTTACTTCCATTTCTGGTAAAAAATCGCTAATTTGATGAAGGTGGGTAGCTTCATCAGCCGTAAACAATGCATAAAGCATTCGTTCTTCAATTGTTTCTGCTAAGAGTACCATTTTTGCCATGTAGCCAACGCCTGCTTTTTCTATGAAATATGATTCTTCTAACAGGCTGCGGTTGGCAAGTTCTAGAATAGCAGATTGTTCAGTAATATTAGATTCTTGAAAAATATTGACTTGATGTAAATTGAAAAATTCAGCATCCCAATAATTTAATTGTGGGTAATTAACATAATTATTTTGATTGGGTAATGCTGCTGTTAATATCCGTCGCAAACGGTCATCAGAATCTGTGTGTGGTAGGTCAAAACCGACAATGTTATATTTTGAATCCATGTTCAGGGCTAGGTGTTGATAGGGTTTGAATATTTGGATAATTAACAGTGTCCCAAGTTGCCCAGGTTAAAGCTTTCTGGTGATTAACGTGCTGAATAAATTCCAGAATAGATTGATCTGCTTTAGTGGGAGTTTTTAAATCAAACTGAATTGTCTGAAATACCTGTGTATCCCCTTTTGCAAAGTAATTACCAACTTGCTGAGTTAACCATAACAAACCACGATTTAAAACCCATCCCCAAAATCCCGGACGCTTGGGAGTTACAAGAATTGTTTGCCCTTCAGTTTTACCACCTTCTATCATTCGCAGTGTAAATATAATGTAGAAGTGCAGGAAATCCGGCCCTAACGTCACAGTGCCAGTACTGCCATACCAGTAACACATACTATAAGTAACTTCGTTGCGATATAGAGGACGAATTAGGCGAATTAACCAAGAATCATCCCCTCCTCGTGTAGTGTTGCTGAAGGTAATAGCATTAGGGCTGAAGTTTTGAGAATCAAATATAATCTCTAAAGGCAGATTGTGTACTGTATTGAAATGGTGAGCATCAATTGCATTAATTAGCAAGACATTGGGATGGCAGTTTTTGACAAATTTAGTCCCCAATATATAATCACAATCTGCCTGTTCTAGTTCTGGTACAAAAGGCAGCAAACTTGGCTTTTCTTGTCCCACCCAAATCCAAATCATGCCGTACTTTTCTGCCGTATGCCAAGTTTTAATACACACAGGTAGCGGTTTTCCCAAAGAAGGAACATCTACACAAATTCCGCGACTGTCATACTTCCAATTATGAAAAAAACAGCGAATTCCATCACCTTCTACCTTACCTTCTGCTAAATGAGCGCCCATGTGTGGACAATAAGCATCTATAGCTACTACCTGACTACTAACTCCCCGATAAATTGCCAGATTTCTACCTAGCAAAGTTATAGCTTTTACCTTGCCAATTTTTAATTTTTTTGATGGTAATGTCCAGTACCATCCCTCTATAAATTGTGTCGGATTGTTAAACTTTGATTGTGGGTTTGTAGATACCATAAAGATTAAATGAGAACACAATCTTGCACAAATTGTAACGATGATTCTGACTCCCACATCCGTTTTCCAGCACGAGTGAGATTGTCATAGTTAATTTCAGTTAAACAAACTAATTCATCCCCTAATCGATAGCCGGGGTTTTTTTCTTCAAAAAACTGGATATGGGGGTTACTCTGTCTTCCTGTGGGGATTTCAATTAACGCCTCACAGAGAATTTGGGGATGCGGGAAATGGACGATACCAGTTGTTTCTTGGTATAAACTACCATAGTATTCGCGTGCTAAACTCACCATCAGATTTGTAACATCGGCAGGTGTTGTAACATCATAACGCGGATAGAAATCTTGCCAAAAAGTAGGGAGAAAACGATAAGTGCGAAAACCAGAGCAAATTAGCAGCCAGTAAAGTTTATTTTCTGCATAGTGTTGACGCAGAAAATTGATAGCGGCAATCCAACTACGTGGTAGTGTTGTACTCGACCAAGCACTAGGATCAACAATAGTGTCGCCGGAATATACCACACTAATTTTTTCTCCCAAAAAAGTCTTTTGGCATAACATCAAAGTTGAAAATCCTTTGAGTGCGTTGGATGTTTCATCCCTCAACAACAAAACCCAGTTTTTGCGTTCTAGATCCATTTGAAACCCATCCCAGGTTATACCTTGGAAGTGATTTTGCAGCAACGCATACATGGCGATGCGATCGCTTGGCTGCAAATTTTTAACAGGAATCAGCAAACTTTTCATTATTCGTAAATTACCTAGACTCGATTTGTATGATATTTCATTAAAACTTTATCGACCATTATGGTAAATTTACGGTGTAATGTGACAGATTCCAGAATGGTTATCTACGCTACAATTCTGTATTCACATCTTGCACCTTTTGCATAAGAGTTGATGTAAATCGCGCACTCTACAAAATAATTAAGATGTATTTAGATTGAGAAACAAAACGCAACATTACCAAAGCTTTTGTTGGGTTAAGCGATCGCTAATCTAATGTACTATTCTACACCCCTATTTTTTGACCATCGAGACGGTTTTAGCTGGTTTACATACTCCATATATTCAGCTAATGGCTTATCAATACTAAGGAGCAACTTTGGATTAAAGCGAATATTGTCGTAAATCTTACCATCCTCATCCCTGAGCATATAGTAAGCCAAGCGTGTACAGAATAACAAAAACTGACTCAGCAAATATCCCACAAGACCTTTACGTTTTTCAGTTACATAAATCGGTTGAATTCTCGTTCTTCCAGGTGCAATTGGAGTATAAGCATATATCATAAACAGTGGGGGAAAAAGCCTAACATCTTTCATCATTGTTAACAACCCAATGCAACCATGAGCATAACGCATTGAATATTGATATGTAGAACCCAGAAATCTTTGGCCTAACTTCTCTCTCCAAGTAGTTTGAGGGAATTGTCCCCGCATTGTAAAGTCTATTTGCGTCCCTAATTCGCTGCGATGTAGCGATAAATCCATTTTGATGTCTAAATGATGAATTGTTTTTAAATGTTGAGCATCAATCCCATTCATCATACAGATATGGTGATGGCAACTTCTTTCAAATGCAATATCAGCTTGTGCAACAATTTCTTTCCCCTTCAATTCATCAAAATCAGTCATTCCCTCTGGTGCTTCAGCATCTGGATAAATCCAGATAAATCCATACTTTTCCTCTATTGCATAAGCTTGCAATTTAGCTTGACTAGGAATTTCTGATTGACAGGGAATATTTTGACAACTTCCTGTTTCATCAAATGCCCAATGATGAAATGTACAGCGAATCCAATTACCATCAACCTTCCCAATTCCTAAATCTGTCCCCAAATGAGGGCAGTAAGCATCTAAAGCCCGTACTTGCCCATCTTCACCTCTAAAAATGGCAATCTTATGACCGCATACTTCTACAGATTTTGCTGTTTTTTTAGGGATTTCATGACTAGGACAGGCAATATACCAACCCTTAGCAATTACATTCCAGTTATTGAATATTTGCATAATTGTTTGATAGATAATTATTTAATATTTCTTGTCGTTGGCGAATATCATCTTGATATTTACCCGTCAAAATTCTAAATAACATTTTACCTAAACAATAAGAAGCCCGCCAAGAAAATACAGCATCTTGTAAATCAATATGGCTACGCTCAAATAAAAAATGTCCGGTTAATCCCAATAATTGAGTTAACGGTAAGCTTAAGAGCAACCAAAAGTTTTGCAACTTCCAAGTATAAAAGAGTAAACCGTAAAAAAAGAATATTCCCAAAATGTGTAGAGTAATATTAATTGGATGTTGATGTTTAAGAATAAAAATATCCCAATAGTCTGTAAAAGGATGATCTATAATTTGATTATTAATTCGATTTCTTACCCTTTGTTTAGGATTAGAATTGATATTAATCATAAGGGAGTGTATGATAAATCAATGTATTTTATACCTTAATAGTCATTATCAGCCACACAAATCCCTTTACATTTAATACCGTTCGTAGCAGTGCGCTGGCAATGAGAACATAGAATTTTTTCGTTTTCTGTTTCTTGAATTATCTCTATACTAGTGCTTGCCTGTAGCTTGTCTTTTTCGGTCTGAAGTTTTTCACTCATAAGAATGGAGGGATTTTTTGCTGTTGAAATTTTACAAGTTATTTAGGAGTGATTATTGGTGAGGCACTATCTAATATAGCAAAGTCATACCTGTCCTGAATAAAGCGATCGCTCCACCTACTATAGGTATTACTTTAATAAAAATCGTGCGTTATATTTTCGTTAACGTAGCGTACAGGAAAAGCGATGCCTACGGCGGGTTGCACCAACGCACTGGCAATTATCCTTGTCTACAACCCTGATAAGTGGGCAAAAACTTTTTCCTGCCAGAAATTAATCCGGTTTTCTCGTGTTGGTGGTTTACCCATTAGTTCACGCCAAGCACCATTTGCTGCACCACTGGGATGAGGAAACTCAAGGGGTTTGACTTCTAATTTTATACTTTTAATGGCGCTACTTGCTTTTTTTCCCCAGGTAATGACCGCAAGTGGTTCAAAAATTTCTAACTCTGCCTTTAGAACTTGAATGAAGCGAGTACAATCTTGCTTGTTCAGAGGAATACCGCGATCGCAACTAGCCTCACTGACCCATAATTTGAAAATGTCTGTGAGGTAAACTCGGTATCCTGCATCTAGTAAGACTTTGATCAAATCAAAGTATAGTCTTGTATTACGCAACTTCTCCCGACAACTCTTCAAGTGTAAAGCGTATGGTGTTGCAATACCAATTTCCTCCACTCTTTTATCACTTTTTCTTAAAGGATCTTGTCCGAGGATAACAACAGTTTTCTTGTTTGAAATATTATTGTTCTTTTCAAGGAGACTGGGAATATCGACTCCAATAACTAAAGCGTCTTCGTAGCATTTCTGAAAACTTTCGTCGTGAGAGTGGGAAATATTTCTGGGAAGCCTCCGATCGTCGGGATAGCCCTCTAATTCAAATTCTTGCTGCATCTCCTCATAGAGAGCTTGTAGTTGACCTTGTGAAATATTCAGAGCTTTAGATAATTCCTTATGCAAGGCTTCAAATTCGTTGGCTTTAAACTGAGAAAACAAGTAATCTGACATAAATTTAGAAGCTATGACCAACACAACATAAATGTAGTTTGTCCATAACTTTCAGTAAATTGATTGATATATCAGATATGATATAAATTCAGTATGGAGGAGTAATTTGATGGATCAATCTAAGAGAGAACGTTTGGAATCTAAAGGCTGGAAAATTGGCACAGTTTCAGATTTTTTGGAGTTAACACTAGAAGAAACTATGTTTGTTGAAATTAAGCTAGCTCTCAGCCAAAACTTGAAAGAGCGTCGACAAAAACTGATGACTCAAAGTGAACTCGCTGCTAAGATTAGTTCTAGCCAGCCTCGAATTGCTAAAGCTGAAAATGGCGATGCTTCAGTATCAATTGAATTGTTGATTCGGGCAATGTTAGCAACAGGTGCAACTCCTCAAGATATTGGGCAGGTGATTGCTGGTGTGGGGTAAAAGCAATTCTATGCTAAACTTTCAAACTTCTCTTTGCGCCTCTGCGTGAGATAATTCAAACAGGAAACAAAACCGTTCCCAACTTTTCACGCCCCAAGCGATCGCTCACTTCACCCCCACAAACAATCCGAACCCCATTAATATAAACAGCTTGCACAATCTCATCTGAACCACGCTTAACCATCCGAGGTTCACCATCTAAAATTGGATCTGATATCTGCACCTGCGGGCTAATTGGCTGATTTAAAGCATTGGGATCGAGTAAAACTATATCCGCTTTCGCACCAACTTTGACAACTCCCGTATCAAGACAAAACCAACCAGCAGGTTCGCCGGTAACGCGGCAAATCGCAGCTTCCGGTGAAAGGAACTTCGTTGCAACTGCTTGTTTGAGCAAAGACAAAGCTCCATCATAGTAGCCCAGGTTACGGACGTGAGCGCCAGCATCGGTAAAACCAGGCAAAATATGGGGATGCTGCATCATCGCTAAACGCGGTTTTAGGCGATCATTTGCTCCTGTGGCCACCCAGCGTAAATCTGTATCGTATTTTTGTAATGCGTGGATAAATAAATCCACTGGTTCTTGTTGGTTTTGACGAGCAATTTCCGCAAAACTTAACCCTTGCCAACTTGCTTCGGGACAGTGGATAACTTCCATCAAATCTAACTGACGATGGAATGATTTACGCCGTTTACTGAGCCATTCTTGGCGAAACTGACGACGGAATATTTCCGATGCCCATAGTTGTTGTCTTTCTTCTCGTGACTGACAGCCATTAAGTTGTGCGCCTGTGGAGAATTCTTCAAATAAGGGAGTCACAGATCCATCAGAGTAAATGGTGAAGGGTTCAGTTAGGGTTTGAAAGCGCACATTACCATTTAGAAGCCGATTCCAAATAAAAAGTAGGGGGGAAAATATTCGCCATAGGTTGCGATCGTGTACGGCATCTAAGGCTGAGAGGACAGTTAGCCGCAGTGGTTTTTGTCCAATCCCTGAACCCATCCGCAGAATATCTACAAAGGAAGTGAGTCTTTGTAAATTGGGTGTGACTTGAAAAACGCGATCGCACCGTCGACATAAATCTGCCAACATTGCATATTCTTTAAATTTCGCGTGTTGAGAGGGAATTGTGTAGCCTTGCCATTCTCCACTCATTCGATGCCAGGGAAACATATCAATAGAAATGCCAATAAAGCCAGCATCTATTGCATCTCTGGCTATGCGCTGCATAAGATTTAGTTCAAATTTTGTCGGCTGAACCGTTAAGCTACGTTCTAATCCCATCACATGAGCGCGTAAGGCACTGTGTCCAAACATTGGGGCAACATTAGGGCCAAGGGGTAACTGTTGCAAATGCTGTAAATATTCTGCTGGTGTCTGCCAGGAAACCGACTTTTGTAGCCATTTTGCAATCAGCCGATGTGAAAGTGTCTCTACCCTCTGAAAAATATCAGCCAGGATTTGGGGTTCTGCGATCGCAACAGACAAGCTACAGTTACCAATAACCACGCTGGTAACACCATGACGCACTGATTCGCTTAATCCTGGTGCAATTTCTAACTCTAAATCGTAATGAGTATGAATATCGATAAATCCAGGTGTCACCCATAACCCAGAAGCATCAACCACTTCACGCGCTGGGGTAGTTAAGGAGGGTGCAAGGGTGACAATTCGTCCGTTTTGAATGCCGATATCTCCGCGCACAGGTAGAGAGCCTAAGCCATCGAAAATTAATCCGTTTTGAATCAGCAAATCTAACATGATTTATTCCCTTGGCTTCCTTGCAAGTTTTAGGGTATGGCTTTGAAATTCTCTAGCACTTTATCAATAAAAAGTTTGTTTATCTTAGCCTCATATCTTCTAATTCTTTAATTCCAACTTCAGCGCGTATAAGGTTGTGCTGTAGTAAGGTCAGGTATAACCCTATAATGCTTAATATTGAAAGTACATAGCGTAGCTCCTCTGCCAACAGCGCAAGCGGCAATCAAAGCATCAAGTAAGCCTAAATTATCTGATAGGTGATAGCTGGTGAAATTTGATAGAGCAAGCGCACAGTCAGTTTCAGTAGGCCAAATCACGGGTAGGGGAGCAACGAGCTTGAGAGTATTGCGGACTCGTTGAGTATTTTGAGCATTTTGGATGAGTTCCATAACAACCAAGCCAGGAATGCTCGGTACTTCTGGAAGGCTGGCAAACCAAGCAATTGCAGGAGTGTGACCGCGCTGAATGTCAATCAGAATGTCTGTATCCAATAAATACATTAAATTTACCTATGATCGCTCCCGTGTTTCAGCCTGATGGCGCAACTCACGAGCATAGGCTTGACTATCAGTGATATCCGGGCGTGAATTGATTACACCTTCGTTTTGCCAGTATGTAACAAGTTCTGCCCCAGTTTTGGGTAAATTATCTACAGATTTTCTTGTAAATAAAATACGTAAAATATATTCTGATAAGGGTAAATTGAGTTGAGAGGCTTCAGTGTAAAGTTCGTTTTCTAGTTCTGCTGGCAGGTTAAGGTTAATACTCATCTCGCTCTTTGTGTCTAGTTTTGATTCTAAATTTATGGTAGATTAACCGAGATAAGGGTTGGCTGTGATTGTTTCAGAATTGCGCTCGCTTATTACTAGATATTGTCGATATACTGATAACCTTTCACCTCCCCCAATAATGGCATAGATTACCTCCTACGAATAAACATTTATAAACAGCGGAAAATATCAATTATATCATCTTTTCCAGTGATTTATTAGCCTTCTAAAGGGAGCTTACCCCATTGGTATAGTTCTTTTATAGAAGTTATTCTAAGTGCATTACAAAATTTGATTTGATACTTTGGCTGAACGAAGTTATATGGAGCTGAATATATCTCTACTATTTCTACATCTTCAGAGTCTAATGGATTCTGTAAATTTCCTTCAATTAGCTTTTGAAAAATGCCATTGTCTAGGGATAATACGAGTACACCAATATTGTAAAGTTCGGCATAATATCGAATATCTTGAGGTATTTTAGATATAGCCTCTTCTGGATGAGCAAATGCAAAATATGATCGATTTGCAAATCTTCGATGTGAGACAGCCTCAAAAATCCATTGTTCCCAATTTTCTAACGAAGTTTTTGCCTCTATTGTGACTATTTCTAATGAAAGTCCATTAAAGTTATCCATAGCATTAATACCAGCCAAATCTGGATTTCCCCATTTCCCCAAAGCTCGACTAGACGATACGTCAGAAGATTGGTATCCTTGAGCTATAAGCCAACTTTCTAATACGCTATATAAAAGAGATTCTTTCTGTCTTCTTATTGCTCGCGTTTCTTCAGAATTAGTTGATGTATCTGGTGAGAATTCAGCTAGCTCTTCTACTGTTTTTGCAGTGGATGATAAGTAATAACCCTTTTTCTTCCCAAGACAGTTAATAAGGCTTTCTGTATCCTTGACAGTATTTGAAAGATATTGCAAAAAAGTATTCTTTGCAAATGTTTGAAATTGCTCTGGAAATTCTTCTTTAGCCTTGTTAAATAAGTCATTACTGGGTAACGTATTAGTACTATCCAGCTTTTTGTTAATGTTCAATATGTACTCACAAGCAACCTTAACTTTTTGATATGCTGTTAGCTGAGATAAGTCCGGCTTTTCTATAATTTCTTCTGTGTTATTTATTTGTTGTATGTCTGTATATTCGTTATTCATCTTATTGGTATTTTCTGCTAATATTATTAATTCAAATTAAGTTTTAATGAATAATTTTATCCTTAATGTATTAAAAATTATCCAGCTTGAATCATTAAATCTCAAACTTATGCTTATTTTTACTCAATCCATTCTACCATGATGCTCAGTTTTAACCCAGTGCGATCGCTCTTTTTGCACACACATCTTTAAAGTCGTCACAATCATCACAGGAATCCAATGCACCATGTAGAATGATCCTTGAATTGTTGCCCAAAGCAAAGACCATCCTCGTAAATTTTGAAATTGGTAAAGTCCAGCAATAAAGGCAATTGTCAAAATGATGCTGAGTAGTGTTTGCAGTGGAAATAGAACTGGATGATGACTATAAAATATTGTCCAAAGTAAATCGGGTATTAGTCCAATTGGTAGAAGAAATTGTAATAAAAAAAACAATAGTAAATCAATTTCTTTCGCCCAACCTAAAGTAAGAATTTGCGGGAAATAATCTAGGTAACGCTGATAGCCACCTTCAGCCCAACGACAACGTTGATGCCAAAGTTTCTCCCAACTAGTTACACTTTCTTCCTGAATTGATGGAACTGTAACAAACTCAATTTCTGCACCTGCTAAATAGAGTTTGAAGCAAAGATCCAAATCATCGGTGACAGTGTTCTCATTCCAACCTTGACACTTTTCTAACAATTCCCGACGAACTAACATCCCATTACCGCGCAGTTCAGACATACCACCAATAGCAATGCGATGGGTTTGCAGAAAGCTATCACAGCACATTTCCATCTGCTGGCAACGGGTTAAGAAATTGGTATTAGCATTAGAAATCGTTTTTCGCACTTGCACTGCACCGATCGCTTGCTTCTGAAACAAAGGTACTGTTTGCTGGAGAAAATTGACAGGTAATTGAGCATCTGCATCGCAGACTAGAATAATCTCCCCTTGGGTAAAGGGAAACACCGCATTCAACGCCCCTGATTTACCACCTTTTGATTCCCGTCGATGAACTTGCAAAGATGGAAATTGAGTTTGTAATTCCCTCAATATCTCTGGGGTTTCATCGGTGCTACCATCATCAACAATCCAGATATCTAGGGAATTGCTGGGATAATTCAATTGGTATAGACTGTCAACTAGATTAGCCAAGACTGAACTTTCATTTTTAGCTGGAACTAAAATCAAGACTGGCGGTAAATAAATCTTACTCTCCATCACCGCTGCATCTGGTTTTGCTACCAGCATCCGTAATGTTTGCACAGTCAGGATTGCCGTTAATCCCAGCATCAACCATTGTGTTTCTGGTAGCCAGTGCAGCAAACTCACGCCACCCCAAACTAATAAAACTACTATGGTTGCTTTGAGACGACGATGAAAGCCAATATTTTTATTGGACTGATAGGTGCTTCTTCCCACTTTATTTGCTATATCCTTTCGGTTCGTGGCTTAGTTCTGCGACGTAATAGTAACATCGTCACTGCTCCCAGAACGAAACCGCCTACACCTGCTGCAACTGCTAGAATTCGTCCCAATTGTTGAGCAGCATTTAGCACTGGGTTATTCAGCAGATTTGAGGAAAAATGCAGCGATTGAATCGTCCATTTATCTTGGAGTTTTTGCAGCACTGCTGTCCATCGCAACGCCATATCAGCTGCTTTGCCATCTTTGAAAGAGAAAGATGCGATCGCTTCTCCAGAGGCAACATCTATATCTGGAGTAAGAAATGTTCTGAGAGTATCTCCCTTCAGTTGCATTTTGATATCTTTGATGGAACTGGAAAACTGCTGATTCCAGTACTTTTCAAACTCAGGAACTTCATGAAAAATCTGGTTATCAACTGTTGTAATTGTGAAGTTTGGGTGCAAGTAAGGTTGTATTTTGGTAAAATCGCGAGTGTTTATGGCTTGCAGGGCAATGTCCCGCGTGCGAATAATTGCATTTATCTCCTGTGGGTTGACATCTGCCAGAGCGTATTGAGGTAGATTCCAAATTACCAGCACTAACAAAACACTCCAAAGTAGCTGAGTGTATTTGTATATACTTGCCTGTCTCTGTTTCATCATCTAAAAAACCTGTAGATTGAGTGACACATACCGAGAATTTTTTAATATTACTATTCACATTTAGCACTTCTTTTGGTTGGACATAAAGAAATACAAAAAGAAGTGCCGATCGAGTCAATCAGTTTTCTCCAACCCTGATTTTAGGTTAGGTATTTTCATTAATCTATAATTGTTGACAATCAGCCTGTATAAAAGCCGGGTTGTTTGAGAACTTACCGTGAAAAATCAGATATATTAACCAGTTGGAGATGTCTGCTGAATAACTACATTAGTTCCTTCAAATAGTAAGTAGGTTTTAACGGAGTTTACTTTATACTTCAAATGATCATTGTGAAGTGCGATCGCTTTCCTGATCGCACTTCACCCTATATCACTCAATTTTTTATTTTGTCATAGGCGCGATCGCTTCTATGATTTTTGTCTTATGAAGCAAGACGACGTAACACTATGAGAGAGCGATCTGTAACTGGCACAGTTTGCTCACCCATAACCAACTTTCCTGGGCTAAGGAAGCGAGGTTCGTTGGTGTCAATAACTATTTCCCATTCCCTATCCTGGAAAACATTGGGTAAAGCAAACTCAATCGTTTCGTAGTGAGCATTAAAAAATAGCAAAAAGCTTTCATCAATAATCCGTTCACCACGGCGGCCAGGAGTAACAATGCCTTCGCCATTCAAGAAAATTTCCATAGCTTTGGCATAACTAACTAGCCACTGCTTTTCAGTCATTTCGCTGCCATCGTCATTAAACCAACCAATATCACTGATCCCAAAACCGTGAATAGGACGGCCTTGAAACCACTTACGCCGCCGAAATACTGGATGCTGATGACGAAAATAAATCAGTTCGCGGGCAAAATCTAGTAGTTCGGAATTAGACTTTTGTAAACTCCAATCACGCCAGGCAATTTCATTATCTTGGCAGTATACATTGTTGTTACCCTTCTGAGTGCAACCAATTTCATCTCCTCCTAATAGCATAGGTATGCCTTGAGACAGCATTAGAGTTGCTAAAAAGTTGCGTCGCTGACGTTGCCGTAAGCGGATTACATCTGGGTCATTAGTTTCTCCTTCTACACCACAATTCCAAGAGCGGTTATGGCTTTCCCCATCCCGGCTATCTTCGCCGTTGTCCTGATTATGTTTTTCGTTATAGCTGACCAAATCATTGAGCGTGAAGCCATCATGAGCAGTGATGAAATTAATACTGGCACTGGGATTACGCCCGTTTGCTTGGTAAAGGTCAGGGCTACCAGTAAAACAGTAAGCAAATTGTCCGAGGCTATCATCCTCACCACGCCAAAAATCCCTTACAGTATCACGATATCTGCCATTCCATTCAGACCAACGTAAAGGAAAATTGCCAACTTGATAACCACCTTCTCCTAAATCCCAAGGTTCAGCAATTAGCTTTACATCTGCCAGAACTGGATCTTGATGAATAATATCAAAAAAAGCTGCGAGACTATCTACTTCATATAGTTCTCGCGCTAATGCCGAAGCTAAATCAAACCGAAAGCCATCAATATGCATTTCTGTTACCCAATAGCGCAGGCTATCCATGATTAACTTCAGAACTTGGGCATGACGCACATTTAGAGAGTTGCCGCAGCCTGTGAAGTCCATGTAGTAGCGAGAATTATCTTTGACCAAGCGATAGTACACAGCATTATCGATGCCTCGTAGCGATAATGTTGGCCCTAAATGATTGCCTTCGCCAGTGTGGTTATAAACTACATCTAAAATTACTTCAATGCCAGCAGAGTGTAAGTCCTTGACCATCTGCTTAAACTCGGTCACTTGTTGTCCGACTGAGCCATTAGCACTGTAACCAGAATAGGGGGTGAAATAATTAATGGAATCGTAACCCCAATAGTTTTTCAGTCCTTTATTTACCAGAAATCCTGGAGAAGATAAAAAGTGATGCACAGGCATCAATTCCACAGATGTGATTCCTAGTTGTTGTAGATATTGAATAGCAACTGGATGTGCCAGCCCTGCATAGGTACCACGTAATTCTTCTGGAATTTCTGGGTGTAATTTAGTAAAACCTCTAACGTGAGTTTCATAAATAATAGTTTCGTGCCACGGTATAGAAAGTAGTTTGTCATCTCCCCAATCAAAAGACTGATCGACAACAATACACTTCGGCATAATTTCGGCATTATCTAAATCGGAAAAAGCTAGGTCTTGCTCTGGCGCATCTAAAGAGTAGCCAAAAATAGCTGCGGTATCGCTAATTTCCCCATCAATTGCCTTGGCATAGGGATCAATTAATAGTTTATTAGGGTTAAAGCGATGACCAAGTTCTGGGGCCCAAGGGCCATGTACTCTAAATCCATAGCGTTGCCCAGGACCTACTCCTGGTAGATAAGCGTGCCAAACAAAATTATTTTTTTCTGTTAAAGGCAAGCGAATTTCATGATTATCAGCATCAAATAAACAAAGTTCTACACCTGTTGCATTTTCCGAAAACAAAGCAAAATTTGTACCTTTTCCATCCCAATTAGCACCCAAGGGATATACATTCCCAGGCCATACAGCTACATACATAAGCGAATTACCAAGAACTAATTTTACTGTTAATAAAAAATTTGAAGATATGTTTAATAGTAATTAATGCAAGTTAGTTTTAAGGCTAAGGCTAATAAGTTTAAATTAACGAAAAATTACTATCTTATTGCAATTCCTATCCTGAAAAAATCTTAAAACTTGATGATAGCAAGGATCGCTTTACATTTGAAAATGGAATTTATCATCGTTAATTGATAATATTGGGAACATCCTTGTTACTTTTTAATTCATAAATATGCTAACAAGTTTCTCTGCAAATTTTTTCAGCTTCATAAATTTACGAAAAATAGCAAATACCGACATCTATCCAAATGAATAAAATTATTTATATCAGCGTGTAGATTTACTTAAAATATCTTTTATGAGACCATCATATAGATTTTGGCATTTACTTATTGTTGTAATATTTATATCTGATAGCAAGCATCATCTTGAGTGATAGAATTACCCAATAAATATGGGTTTCCTTTAGCCAATGCGTTGTTGTGGAAGAAATAAATTTACTATTTACTAAGTGTATTGATGTATCTTTGGCAACAAAAAATGCAGATAAAAGTGAAATTACGGGATAAGAGCAAGAATACGTTGAATTTTAAAAAGAAATATCACCTTACCATTTATGCCATCCGGTATATGTGCGCCAACCGCAGTAGCGATTAACTTAAATATTAGGAAAATGCGCGAATTGGCTGGGTTTAAGCTAAAGGGAATTAATAAAAGCCCTTTGGCTTACTTTTTGAGCAATGGTATTTACGTAAATTCTCACTGCCTACGTTTTTCAGCCTTGGGAGTTTTTAACAAGCTCACTAAGCTTTTATGCTGCCGTGTTCAGGCAAAATCTCTAGTAGAAATCAACCTGTATTAGGAAGTGGGCGATGCACATTGGATTTCTCAACCCTCAAGGCAATTTTGATTCAAACAATAGTCACATAACCAAACACCCAGATTTTGGGGGTCAACTGATTTACGTTAAGCAAGTCGCCATAGCTATAGCCGAAAAGGGACACAAAGTTGATATTCTCACCCGTCAAATTATTGACCCGGAATGGCCAGAATTTGCCCAGGCGTTTGACACTTATCCAGGAATCGATAACGTCCGCATTATCCGCTTGCCAGCTGGGCCAAAAGAATTTCTTCCCAAAGAGTCGTTATGGACTCATCTGATTAGTGATTGGGTACCCAACATCTTGAAATTCTATCAACAACAAGGTGGCTTACCCGATGCTATGACTGCTCACTATGCCGATGGAGGGCTGTGTGGCGTTCTAATTGAACAGGATACAGGCATACCTTTTACCTTTACTGCTCATTCTCTTGGTGCCCAAAAGATGGACAAGCTGGAAGTCACTTCCGAGAACTTGTTAGAAATAGATGAGCAATTCCATTTTAAATATCGCATCCTAGCCGAACGCTTGAGCATGAATCGCTCGGTCGTTAATATCACCAGTACACGACAAGAACGCTTTCAACAGTATTCTCATCGAGTCTATCGGAGTGCAGTAGATGTAGACAACGACAACCGCTTTGCGGTGATTCCACCAGGAGCAGATTTCTCGATTTTCGGTGCAAAGGCACGTTCCGAAAATGAGAAAGCAACTGAAGAGTTCATTCAGGAGCGATTGGCACGGGACATTGAAGAGGCACGTCGAGATTTGCCTGTCATCGTAGCATCCAGTCGATTAGAGCTTAAAAAAAACATATTAGGGCTAGTGCAAGCCTTCGCAATTAGTCCAACACTTCAGGAACGAGCTAACTTGATGTTACTTACAGGGGGACTGGACAATCCCTTACGAGAAGAGGCTAGTGATAGCATAGCTGAAGAGGTATTAGCCCCCATTCGAGAGGTGGTCAAGGAAAACGACTTGTGGGGCAAGATTAGTGCATTTGGCTTGTTAGATCAGTCTCAAGAGTCACTGGCAGCAGCCTATCGGTTTATGGTTAAACGCCGCTCGGTATTTGCGCTGACAGCACTTTACGAACCCTTTGGACTTGCTCCCTTAGAAGCAGCAGTTGCAGGTTTACCAGTGGTAGCAACCAAGAACGGTGGTCCTAGCGAAAGCTTGCGACAGGGAAATAAGGAATATGGCATACTCGTAGACCCAGAAGATCCTGCTGATATTGCACGAGGCTTGGAGCGGGTGCTATGTGATGCTCAAGAGTGGGACTATTTTGCCCAAGCTGGTCAGCAACGGGTTCTGAAAACGTACAGTTGGGAATCTACTGCTGAAAACTACCTGACTTTGCTTGAGCAAATTCTGTCTTTACCGGAAACCCGCCCTCGCGCCGAACTTCTACCCATCCATCCCTACTTTCGTAATCCAGAATCGCAGACCGATATTTCTTTGGAAGAATTAAGCGACCTCTACTTTGGATCTAACCAAAAGGTACTCAGTACATGAATCTATCCCACTAATAATATTCTTTGAATCCAGATATGTATAGTAGCCAGGTCAATAAATGCATCAAAATATACCTTTCGTCGCTCCCAGCGTACAACTAAACGACGATATTTCCTTTGATACCAAGCAAAACAACGCTCTTGCTGGAATCTTGGTGCAGAAATTTTGATAGATCTGCCTTTGTTTTTCTTTGTTTTCCAGTTTCTTTTTGGTATTTGGGGTCGAATGCCCCGTTTACGTAACTTAGTACGTTGTTCTTTAGAGTCGTAGCCTTTATCGGCAGCTAGTACCTTGAGTCGTTTGCGTGGTCTACCGCGCTTTAAAGTTTTTAATTTTACTTTATCTAATAGGGGTAGTACTTGTTCCCTCTCGTTCCCGTTGGCTTGGGTTGTAGAGTTAGAAAGTGGCATTCCATTCCCCTCAGTAAGTGTGTGTATTAATATACCTTTTCCTTTGCCACCATAGGCAACTTCTTCACCTCCACCTTTCCCAGGGGGAAAAAGACCCATCAACCGCTCCAAACTGCCAGTTGATGAGTCCTTTCTCCGAAGCGATCGCTAATATACGTGCTTGTAAATGTTCAAATGTTCCATCTGTACGCCACCGTTTTAACCATCGATGAGACGAGCTTTTGGATGCCCATATATCTCCCTTTGGTAAATCACACCATCGACACCCAGTAATTAGAATATACAACAAACTATTTAGTACATGACGATACGGAGCATGAGGCATTCCTTTTCCACGCTTAGATGGCTCTTGAGGAAATACATCATCAAAGAGCTTCCATTCCAGGTCAGTTAATCCTTCAAAACGCCCAGCCATCAATCGATACACACTCTTTTCTTGTACAATAAAATATTACCTCATTTTGGCATTAGTGGGATAGGTTCATCTAGCCTTTAAGAAGATTTGGTAGTAGGGGCGTACAGTTGTACATTGGTGCGAACTTAAGCTAAAACCCTTTTCAAATCTCGTTTCCAGCCAGAGTCTGGAAATGTTGCTCATTGCGGCTCTGCCTCAGCGACGGGCATTCCCAGTCGGACACTGGAAACGAGATAAGAGATAATCTTTAAAAGCTGTTTCTAGGCTGGCTTTCACGTTAAGTTGACACCAATGTACGGCTGCGAATCCCTACAAGAAGGGATTGTGGTTCAAATACGGGACTTAAACAGAGTCAAATGTATTTTTGACCTTTAGCATAAATTACTTTAAACTTCTGGTACAGTATCATCGTCAACTGGCAGTGGCAGTGGTGGTAATGATATTGGGTTGGGTAATTCGGCCCAAATATATCTGTGCTGATGAGATTGATGTAACCAGCCCTTTTTTAAAAAAATAAGCCAACCAAAAACCCAAACTAGTCCTTGTAAGACAAACCCTAAAAAAAAGCATAAAACTACAAAGAAAATTTCAATATTATTGATAGGAACAAGTTCTGGTGAAAGCGAACGAACGCTTAATATTTGTATTACACTCATCACTACAAACAAAGGCAAGAGGGCAATTGCCGAGAGGATTAACAACCAACGTCGTTTGCTCTTTGGAACGTCATTTCCAGTGTGCATTGTATATAACTTGCCAGATAACCATTTTAACGGCATCATCCACACGAAAAACACACCAGCCCATCCCAGAATATAGAGAATCAGAGTTAATATTGAAACTCTCCACAATGAAAAAGTATTAGGTATAGGTACTAGAAGACACCCCAAAACAAAACCAAATCCCAATACCAACGATAAATACACTAGTTTCATTGGTGAAAGTAAACGTTCTTCAGAAAAATCAGCCTTGTCAGCAAAGGCAGCTGCTTGGAGTTGAAGACCAACAGTAGTGGTAACTGGAAGCAAGCCAAAAGCCGTGACGAGAAAAGCAATAATCAATAAATATATTAATAAAAGTGCCTTAACAATAATAAATGCTATTAAGACGATTGTTCGATCGTTAATGTCTTGTATTGCGTGACTAATCCAATGCACAACTTCCCCAAGCTGACCCATTGCAGTTGCCATAATAAAACTGGCGTTGAGCGCTAGCCCGGTTAGAAGGCCTGAAATAAAAGCAACTTCATAATTGAGTCTGAAAAGCTGACGGGTATCCATTAAAGCAGTAATGCGTTCCCGATTGGTTGGATGAAGTGGTGCAAATTTTGTATGGAATTGTTTTTCGATAAGATTCCACAGTGAAAATGCAGCTTGCTGTAAACCATTCTGTTGCATTTGAGATATGACGAGTAAAACTTGCTTGCCAAAATCCTTAATTTCACTTCTGCCCGAAGAAGAATTCTTCTCAGACAGGAGTTCAATCAATGGGTTTGCGCTTCCAAGCCATTGTTTAGCACATGCATCGGCGTAATATTCTCTAACTTTCAAGATACTATTACGAATTACTTCGACTAACAACAATAGTAAAATTGTTTTAATATTAATTTCTACAATCAATGGTATTCCTTCCCAAACAGAAGCAAGTGTTTGTCCTGAAATTAAGTCTTTAACTATAGATAAAACAACATAGGCATTGAACAGTAATAGAATAGTCAATGCCACAGGAAAAAAACATTGAGTCAGAGCAATAGCAAAAATAGTTTTATTCACATCTCTATTAGCTATGTGACCCAGTTCATGGAGAACAACTGCAATAAATGAATTTGGTAACAGAAGAAATGCTGTATACAGACCTTTTCTAAGACAAACAAGCTTTTG
Source organism: Nostoc punctiforme PCC 73102 (assembly GCF_000020025.1). Lineage (GTDB taxonomy): Bacteria > Cyanobacteriota > Cyanobacteriia > Cyanobacteriales > Nostocaceae > Nostoc > Nostoc punctiforme. The sequence continues at coordinate 5,847,626 of NC_010628.1, forward strand.
TTTACCAAATCCAAAAGCCATTCCAGTCGGGCGATCGCAACCTTGACTTGTATCATCCCAAATAAATCTAGGATTTGTTGCTTTTACATTCGGAAGGGTTTCTACAATTGCTTGAACATAGTCTGCTAACTGTTGTAGAGAATTAGCTTCCTTGGGGTCTTGGCTTGAAGGTGGAAAATCTTTCCAACCCTGTTTTATAATCTTGCTATTTGCATACCATTTTGCTTGATACCATGCCCATATAAAAACAAAGAGTGTAACTGCTATAGCAAATAAAAATGACAGTAATACACTTAATTTTAATATTCCTCCGGCAATAGCATCGACTAAAACTACTGTGATACCAACAACAGCAACGACTAATAGCAAAAAACGAGAATCTGTCTCTGACGGAAAAATAAAAGGATTAAGTTGAGTTGTATTAGAGCGAAGAATAGCCTGGTTCATGAAATAACCTCCCACTATTTTTTGCAGGGCAAACGCACGTAAAATATCAAACCCTTCCAAGCTAAGAATTTTAAAAAATAGCCTAAACGAGTAAACGGCTAAACACTTGCTATTAAAGTGGGTATACTACTTTGAATACGTTTAACGTGCTATTTCTTGGCAAGGGCAAGTCTGGTTATTACTGAGTCAGTAACCGTTGTAACTTTGACCCATTCAATATTCTCAATATTCTGTGTATTTACTTTATCCTCGGTAATTTTTTGAATAGTTTTTGCAATTTCTTCTAACTGTTCCTGACTAAAAAGTGGTTTTGGTTTCGGTTCTGAAAATAAACTTCGCAACCATTGAGATGCTTCTTGAAAAATTTCCTCTCCAGTTTTTTTAGCCATTCCTTGAGCAACTTCAACTATTAAATATTCTAAGATGGGAGTAATAATAGGAAATACTACTTGTGTTAAAGTTCCTAATATAGCTATTTCTCCCATTCCCAACGGCTCATCAATGGCTTCACTAGATTCTTGTGAAAACTTTTCTGGATTAGCAAAGTATTTATCCCGAATTCCAACGTAAAGCGGTCGTTCTTTAGGAGCCTTTTCACTCACAATGCGATATGCTACTTCATTAATCAGTTTTCGTCCCTCTTGAGTATCTGTTAGCATTTACCATCTCCTTTACTTTCTTTGAAGAAGATTTAAAAGGGAACAAGGAAGGGGCAACAGCGAACAGGGAAATTCCCCTAATTAAAATTAGAGGATTTGTATCAGGACATATTTGTTCTTTCTACGAGACGCTGCACGAATGCATTACCTGTCTCGAAAAAAAATGTTTTTACCTCTTTTCATCAATAAATTTATGGGCTTAAAACCCAGTATTCGGTCAGTATTTTACGACTGTTGCTTGTTCTCTATTCCCTCTTCTCTGCCCGTTGGCGCAGCCGACGCACCAGAAGAGCTTGGTGACGATAATCACTAGATTCTTGAAATGAGCGCTCGAATAATAACTACATAATCAAAGTCTCACCAATAATCTTAAGGTTTTAAATATTGTTTTTGCAAAAACTTTTTTTCCATTCATCTTCTAAAAGATGTATGTACAAAAGTTCTCGTATGTTCCTTTCGAAGGATAAATTGACGAACTGAACTTTGGAGGAAGCTCTGACGCGGCGACACACCAGACGCGGACAGCTTTTTTTGATAAGTGATTAGGCGGACATAATAATATCACGTTAATCCAGAATCGCAGACTGATGTACGCTTAGCCTTTAAATAAGCTTTAGGTAGCGATCTCAGCTATGAGCAGCCAGCACAAAATCTGCTTACTGCTTCGCTAAACTGCTGATTTTGTTCCATCAATGCCATGTGTCCGCCTGGTTTGATGGTGACTCTTTCAGAGTAAGGTAATTCTGCTTTCATGCGATCGCTTGCCACAGGTTTAGTTGCTATATCTGAAGCCCCACACATGACCAATACAGGCACGTTAATAGTTGCGAGTGTTTGTGCTTCGTCAAACTTTAACATTGCCAGTGTGCCACGAGCCAAAACACCAGGCGAACCCAATGCTGATAAAAAAGCGGCAAAATTGAGTTGACCGCGTGTTTCAGTACCCGTAAATCCAGATAGTTCTACGCTGATATACAGCGAACCATTGAAATACGAAAGCCAAGTCATCAACCAAAAAATTGGCCACAGCACAATAGTCAGGTATAACAAAGGTTCGAGTAGCGGTTTCTGCAATTTCCGTACCAGATTGCTAAATATGCAAGTTTTAACCGGATTGGTATAAGTAGTATCTACAAGAATTAAGCCAGCCACCCGACTACCTAATTGCTCTGGAAACAGGCGACAGAATGTTAGGTTAATCATCCCACCCATACTGTGCCCTAGCAGGATAACAGGTTTATTCCCAGCTATCGCAACAACAGCTTCTAAGTCACGGGCATATTTTTCTAGGGAGTGATCGTTATTTTTCGGTTTAGAGGATTTTCCTAACCCTGGTAGATCCCAAACAATTACTCGGAAGCGATCGCTTAATTGTCGTTTGGCATAATACCATATAGTACTGTTTGGCCCCCAACCATGTGACAAGATAATTGGTTGACCATCTTCAGGGCCAAAAAACTCAACTTGTAACACGCTCCCATCAGGGCGTGGCAACCGTTGCACGGTCTTACTACGCATAAACTTAGGTTCCTGATTTCCAGAACGACGCAGCAGTGGCAAGCTGATAAAACGGCCGCCAAAAGTCCACAGAACCATTACTAGTCCAGCTACTAAATAGGAAGTTCCTATAAGTTCTCGTTCGTACCACTCATAGAGAATGTAGATTCCCCCACCAAGTATCCCAACGGATAGCAGTTGAAACAGCCATATAAGTAGAAAATTATGAGGCATGAATATCATGAGCCTAAACCTTGGGATACCTTTTTAACTGCATTGTCTTTTAGGTTCATACCATAGTTAGAATCATCCAACTTTCACTCTTAGGAATGATTTCTACAGTGTTGTCAGGATGATAAAAATACTGAATTAATAACTATTTAAGAGAGTAATTGTAATCCTTTAGTCTGTAATTGCTGCTCAATATACTGCATTTGTGCGATAGTTTCTCCAGTAACGATCGCATAAAGTTCAGTGTATATTTTTCCGTACTTAGCCTTCTCTAAAGCCGATAAAATAATCAAGTCTTTGCGGTCTAATTCTGGTTTCAAGGTTATAAGGATTGATTCTAATGTCCCCTCCATTCGGTAGCTACTGGAGTATTTAGCTACTTCTTTTCCCAGTCGCAGTAGAGTATGACGCTGCAAGCACAACGGAGTAGAACCATTAACTCGGAAATTGGCATCGATCGCGTAAAATTGTCCGTCTTGGTTTTCCAGCACATCAAAGCCAATCACACCGAAATATCCCTGTTTGTGAGCATAATCACCAACGTTGGCAATCATTTCAAAGAACTTGCTCATGTCAGTTTTGCCGTAGTCAATCACTCCTCCTAAATAGTTGCCTTCTGGAGTGACGAGTTGTCCAGTAGTGCCGATGAGAGTTATCTCCCCGGCTTTGTTGACATAGAACTGTACGCAGTAATTCTGTACTTCATTCTTGATGAACTCTGAGACAATAATCGTATCAAGCAACTTAATATCAAGATATTTGTTAATTTCTTCAAGGCAGTAGTTTAGATCGCTGGGATTTTTGATGATATAAGTGCCTTCTCCTGAGAGTCCGTGGGAGGTTTTAATTAAGTAGGGAAATTGTGGTAGCTGAATGTCTACGATATTGACTTGGTGCAGATTGTAGCTCTTATATTTTGGACATTGCACCCCTATTTCTTCTAGCGTTACTTTGCTGAGTAAACGGTAATGGGTGTCTGAAGTAACAGCGTGTTTTTCAGGTTTTAGGCAATCAAAAGGAAATAGAGTGATGAGTTTATCAAAGCGATCGCTGTGGCTGAGATCGTCTAGATAAGTCGAGCAATCCATCATCTCAATATTGGAGTGCTTGAATCCGAAATGCTCTTGCCAGTATTCAAGCAGGGGCTTTGGTGGCGGAATAATCACAATTCCGGGAATGCGATCGCCTAAGACAGCCAGATTTTTCCAAGGCTCTTTCTGACAAATCTTATCGAAGGAGGTTTTGCTGGCTTCACTACTGCCATCTTGAATAAAATATTTTTTCCGGTTGGGATAAGCAGCCCAACTCGCAGTTGCAGGATAATTTAAGATAAATCCATAAGATCCATCTGTGATATCTTGAGCAAACAAGTCAGAAAGAGAACTGCCTTGAAAGTATTGAAAGTTATATTTTGAGTTCATTAATTCCTCCGATAAATTGCATTCATTTGTGAATGCGGTTGTTTCTATAAAACAAGCCTATTGGATTGATAAATAACACCAATAAAAAGAAATCTGAGATTTTAGCAAATTCTGGTGTAATTAATCTATCTGCTGCTTGAGATTCTTCCTAAAGCTGTTGTAGTTTTTTGTTCTGACTAGCTTTGATGCCCTGAATATTGGCATAAATCTTTTGCATAAAACTAACAATTTATAGTTTGATTTTCAAATATGGATATCGCTTTTTATTTTGGTCTTTTTTAGTTTTGATTTAATCTATCAAGAGAAATAAGAAATTTAGCTAGATAATTCCATCAAAAGAAAGCTCCTCTAAAATGGTTCATAGACCAAAGATGATGCAGTAAACTAAATAGCCTTTACGATAAAAAACGTAATATTCGATATTCTTCGTTTCACAAATAGGAAATAAACAGTGTTACCAAAAAAGACCACCGCTAGCAATCAAACTCAACGCTGGACATTTGCTCAACTTTTTGGACTGGTAAAACGTAATCCCCTGATGATTTCGCAGTGGGTGATACTCTGGGTAGCTGTAGGTACTGCTGGTGGTCTATTCGCTGCGTTTTACTGGAATGTTTTAGAATTTTTAACTCACTATCTGCAACGATTTGAAGGTTTTAGCCTCCTGATAGTGATGCCACTGGCTGGTTTAGTTATCGGGCTGGTGATTCATTTTCTAGGAAATCCCGGTGAAATCGCCGTAATTGTTGATAATATCCATTTTCGTGGCGGACGCTTAGATGTTCGCAAAAATCCTTCAATGATTCTTGCTTCTCTAATCAGCATATCGGCAGGCGGTAGTGCTGGGCCAGAAGCGCCACTAGTACAAGTAACAGGTTCTTTTGGTACTTGGGTTGCCGATCGCTTAAAACTCCAGGGTGAAGACCTTAGAACTTTGAGTTTAGCGGCGATGGCGGCTGGTTTTACAGCTTTGTTTGGCGCACCTCTTGGCGGTGCCATGTTCGCGTTGGAAATTTTGCACCATGAGCATATTGTGGAATATTACGAAGCTTTGATGCCAGCCATTGTTTCAAGTTGCGCTAGTTATCTGGTATTTGCAGCAATTACACATTTGGGAATTGCACCCACCTGGCATTTTCCCCAGTACCACCTAGAAAAAATTGATGATTTTGCGATCGCGATCGTATTCGGAATCATTGGCGCGGTGGCGGGATGGATTTTTATGAGCATTTTTCGGGGCTGCGATTACTTGTTTGCTCGAATTCCGGGCCCCATTTATGTACGCACAACATTAGCAGGGTTTGGGCTTGGCACTTTAGCAGTTTTATTACCCCTAACCCGTTATTTTGGACATGAAGAATTAGAGCCAGTCCTCACTACTAGCTTTGGTGCTATTTTTCTCTTAACTCTTGCTCTTGGTAAAATGGCAGCCATTAGCATTACGGTAACAGGTGGGTGGCGCGGTGGATTTATCATCCCCCTGTTTTTCACTGGTGCTTGTATTGGTAAAGCAGTAGCAGTCTTAATTCCGGGGCTTAATCCCGCCCTGGCTATGATTTGTACAATGGCGGCTGTGAATGCAGCCATAACGCGCACACCTATAAGTACAACTCTGCTGCTGTCAAAACTGACTAACTTGAGTCCTTTTACACCAATCCTTTTTGCCAGTTTAATTGGATTTTTTCTCTCTCCCAAAGTTCCTCTGATTGCATCTCAACTGAAGTCCCGCAGAGAAGCTACTGAATGAAAGGCTAGCTAGGGTACTGTGTTAATTTACGTACAATTCTGCAAAAGTGCGATCGCCTTTTCATTTTCCTCGTAAACGCCTGATTTTCAGGATGGCGATCGCTTCTTGTGTATAACTTTCACTCTTTTGTTTACCAAAACTGTATTACTGACCGAAGAGTAATTTCGCCTATGTACCTATTCCTCTTGCCATTATTGCTGCCAATAACGGAATTAAGGTAAAACCAACCAATTCAATTCTAATTAGCCAGATGAGACGATTTAGTTTTAGTAATTCTAGCTTGGGTGCTTGTCCCTGTTGCAGACTTTTCAACCAACCAATGCAAGAAATAGTGGGATAGAGAGATAGCAAACCCACCACGATGAAAACCACAACTTTGGCATAAAAAACTGGGTTACTCAAATAGTAATCCGTGCCTTTACCAAAGTAGATAACACGTAAAATGCCTGTGACAAGAACGACAGTTGCTGATATACCATATACTGCATCAGCTATGACAATCTTCCAAGCTTCATTTAAACTCAATTCTTTTTTTAAATTCAATGCTTCTGATACCAGAGCGCCAAAACACAACATAAAGCTTAAATAATGTAAGTACGCAACTATGGCACTTATCCGCATATTATTTTTAATTTTTGCTAGTTTACTGTTTTGATATTGCTTTTGATGCGGAAACTTTCACCATCAAGCTCAAACTAGCACTAAGACAACTAGCTAAAAAGTGACCAATAATTCAGATTTTCATTGACTACGAATCCACAATCATTAACAGGGGTTGTTACTTCATTCCCTGGTGATTCCAGCTTCGAATTGCAAAAATTGGCTGGTATCGGCTTTGTTGTGGCCAACGTTAAAAAGTTTGATGGTGTAGATGGATATAGGAATAATTGAGTCTTACAGCAACGGGTTTTTAGAAATTGTACCAGAGAGCGATTATTGGCAGATTGTAGCTATACACATCAATGGCCACGCCTACTGCCCTACTCCTCGGCTTTATCGTTCAGAAAAAGTGGCATTGGCAAAAGCTGCACAAATTTATGATTGGCTAGCCGATCGCGAAGGAGAAATTAGTGATCGAGTTTACTACTGTTCTGAATTGAAACTCATCTTATGGCAGCAAACTAAACTATCTTAATTATCCTTGCGATCCAGAATTTCACTTTAAATTAGTCCGAGTGGCGATTTTCTCCAAAGTAGGGAGTACCTAAAGCTTTAGGAGGTGTAGATTTTCCCGCTAATCCTACTAATGCCAATAAAGCGATCGCATAAGGTAGCATGACTAAAAATTGGTAAGGGATATTTGCCCCTAATGCCTGAATTCGCAGTTGTAAAGCTTCTGTAGCCCCAAACAGCAAACAAGCCAAAGCACTACCTACAGGATGCCATCTGCCAAAAATTAATGCTGCGATCGCAATAAATCCTTTACCAGCACTCATCCCCTCGGCAAAAAATCTTACCTGTACCAGAGTTAGATAAGCACCTCCTAAACTCGCAAGACAGCCACTAACTACCACTGCAATATAACGGACAAATGTTACTGAAATTCCAGCCGTGTCAGCAGCTTTCGGAGATTCTCCCACTCCTCGTAATGTCAATCCAAAGCTAGTTTTAAATAAAATGTATGTAGTGAAAATAACTAAGATAAATAATAAATATACTAAAAAATCCTGCTGAAATAGTAGCGGCCCGATCAGAGGAATATTGGCTAAACCAGGAATCATAATTGTCCCAATTCCAGGTAACTGCTGCGTACTACTGCCACTAAACACTAACCGCGCCAAAAACGATGTTAAGCCAGCTGCGACGAGATTAATTGCTAGCCCAGATACCAATTGATCGACACGCAAAGTTACACATAAAAAAGCATGGAGTAATCCGACTAATCCCCCTGCAATTAAGGACGCAAGGATACCAAGCCAGGGATTGCCTATGTAGAAAGTCGCAGCAGCACTAGTGAAAGCGCCTGTAAGCAACATTCCTTCTAAAGCGATATTTAACACCCCAGATCGTTCCGAGTACAATCCTCCAAGGGCTGCAAATGCTAAGGGGACGGCTAGACGTAAAGTAGCTATTAAGTAATCAGAGAAGAAGTTTAGATTATTCATGGAGTTATTTTTTAACGCAGAGGAACGCATGAGGGAAGCGCAAAGTATCGCAGAGTTTTCTCCGTGTTCCTCTGCGTTAAACCTTTGCGCCCCTTTGCGTTTTTACTCTTATTTCTCTTTCGACTGCGAAACTGATAGCAATAAATAACACCATAAACCCCTGAATTACGTAAACCACAGTTATCGGCACACCTGCACTACGCTGCATCACATTTGCACCACTGCGAAGCGCTGCGAAAAACAAAGAAGTTAAAACTACACCGACAACACTACCACGACTTAAAAAAGCGATCGCAATGGCATCAAATCCATAACCTGGTGAAACTTGTTCAAATAGCCGATATTTCAACCCCATCACCTCACAACTTCCAGCCAACCCAGCTAAACCACCCGCAGAAGCCATCACCAGCATAATGGTACGTTCAACAGATATATGGGCATAACGGGCGGCAATCGGGTTAAATCCCACTGCCGTAATTTGATAACCTAGAGGCGATCGCACTAACAATACCCATAAAATAGCTGCGGCAATTAAAGCTAATAAAATCCCAGCATGGGCGAGGCTTTGCGGTAAGATAATCGGCAAACGCGATGTTTTAGCAATTAATGGTGAATAAGGACTAGGCGCACCTGTTGCCATTAATGGATTTTGGACGAGGTAGCTAACTAAATTCACTGCGATATAGTTGAGCAACAATGTAGTAATTACCTCATTCACTCCGCGTATAGCTTTGAGATAACCAGGAATCCAACCCCAAACTGCACCAAAGAAAAATCCTGCCAAAAGTGCTAAGGGGATATGAATCAGCGCAGGTAATCCTTGCACATATAACCCAATTAAAGTACTTCCCAACGCACCCAGATAAATTTGTCCTTCACCACCGACATTAAATTGCCCAGCCCGCAACGCCACTAATACGCCTAAACTAGCGAACAATAGCGGTGTCATTTTGGTGAGGGTGTTACCAAATCCAAAGTAGGTAGAGAGAGATTCTTGAAATAAGATGCTATATGCGGTGATGGGATTTGCCCCAGCAATTAGCATGAGGATAGCACCGACGATGAGCGCGGAGGCGATCGCAATGAGCGGTGATAGTAGGGGTAGCAATCGATTAATTAGTGTCAGCACGAGTCTAAGGCATCATGTGGAAATAACTTGAACAATTTGCTGAATGGTAAGATGATCAGAATGTAACCGAATTAAAGGCTTATATGTCTGATAAGCAGGTAGTAGAAAGCATTCAAGACAAGTACGATTCGTTATCGCCTTATTTGAATGAGAAAACACGGCGTATTTGGGCAGCAATTGAAGCCCGAAGCCTGGGCTGGGGAGGCGTGAGTCAGGTTGCGCTCGCAACTGGACTATCCCGGACTACAATCCATGCTGGGATACGGTTATTGTTAGACGCTTCGGGGGAAAAAACCTCGAATGATGATAGTAATCGAATTCGTTCGTCAGGTGCTGGACGTAAACTACTTGAAGAAAAAGACGCAATGCTGCTATCAGATTTAGAATCGCTGATTGAACCAGTGACACTGGGAGACCCAGAATCTCCTCTAAAATGGACTTCTAAAAGTGTTGTGAAACTGGCTGCGGCATTAAACATTGGGGGACATAGGACTAGTCCTAAAAGTGTTTATAACTTACTTGAATCGCTTGGCTACAGCTTACAATCAAATCGTAAAACCCGTGATGGCTCATCTCATCCAGATAGAGATGATCAGTTTTTACATATTTCCAACCAAGTCTTGCACTTTCAATCCCAGAACGAACCCGTAATTTCAGTTGATACAAAAAAAAAGAATTAATTGGAGATTTTAAAAATTCTGGAACCGAGTGGTGTGAAAAGGAACAGCCAATTGAGGTGAAAATGCATGATTTTGTTGACCCCAAGTTGGGCAAGGCAATTCCCTACGGAATTTATGACTTAACCTCAAATCAAGGATGGGTAAATGTTGGCATTGACCACGATACCGCAGAGTTTGCAGTCGAGTCTATTCGTCATTGGTGGTACTCAATGGGTAAACAAGTTTATCCCAGCAGTGAGCATATAATGATTACGGCTGATTGCGGTGGTAGCAATAGTTATCGCTCACGATTGTGGAAATTGAAGTTACAAGAATTAGCAACTGATACTGGTAAAACTATTCATGTGTGTCATTTTCCTCCAGGCACAAGTAAATGGAATAAGATTGAGCATCGCTTGTTTTGTCACATTACCCAAAACTGGCGAGGCAGACCATTAACTAGCTTGCAAGTTGTGATTAATCTAATTCGCAATACTACCACCACACAAGGATTAGAAGTTGAAGCTAGATTAGATCCAAATCTCTACAAAACGGGAATCAAGGTTACAGACCAAGAGCTTGATACTATCGCAATCGAACGAAATTCTTTTCATGGTGAGTGGAACTATATTATCAAACCCAAAGTAGTCAGTTAATTGTTCAATTTATTTTTACATAACTCCTAACCCAATAGAACGCTTGCACTGAGACATAACTGGGAACATAGAAAATCGCATTTTGAAACTTCCCTAAAGCGATCGCCTTCTCTGCATTTCTCAATGTTATAAGTGTAAGTTCCGAAGTCAGGCAACTTAATCAAATATGGCTTGCCATCTCCTAAAATTAATTTAAGTCAACTTTATGTGGTAGTGTTTCCAGCTTGAAAAATCTGCTCGGCGGTTAAATTCAATTCCGGGAAAGTAGGTGAGATAATGCGATCACTCCCACGGAACTGTCTGACTTGGTATTCGCCCTCAACTAGTGAATAAATCGATATTGTAGGCTCTTTGGAATTGCCAATGAACGATTTGCCTGCCAGAGCTAGGTAATCTACAATCCAATACTCTAGAATACCAACTTCTTCATACACACCACGCTTAGTATAATAGTCAGTACGCCAATTGGTACTAACTACCTCAATCACCAGAGGAATTGATGCGGACTGAGTAACAGTAGATTCCTTTTTCCACAAAGGTTCATTTACGAGATTGGAGCGATTGATTATTAATACATCTGGAGAATAACCGGATTCATTTTCAGGTGGTTTTACGAGTGCTGTTTTTGGTATGAAGTAAGGAAGTTTAAGCCGGTCATATTCGATTGGAATTTTTGTAGCTAAAAATCCTGTGATCTCTTCATGATCGCCCAATGGTTGTGTCATTTCTACAATTACTCCATCATGCAGTTCATATCGCCCCCCGTCAGGTTTCCACTGTACAAATTCTTCAAAGGTTACTAGCTTGGTTTTAGGTAAAGCTTGAGTCATAGAGTCACCTTTATGAATTTTTTCTGTTTTTAGTGTTGTTGCTAATATAACCTGAGTTCGGAATAAGCTGAAACCTTGATTCTGGCGTTAGTTTTGAAAGCCAGAAACCCTTATTATCTTGTCTAAGCCATTAAGATTAAGTCCTTAACCCGAACTGAGGTTAATTAATTAATTCCCCCAGCCATCAACAAACCAATTTCTTCCACCTTCGCCGTAGCTGCATCCAAAATAGCCACAAACTCACCTCTGTAGATTACGGCAATGCGATCGCTCATCGCCATCACTTCTTCTAACTCAGTGGAAATATACAAAATTGCCGCACCGCGATCGCGTTCTGTTAAGATTCGAGACTGGACGGCTATTGTCGCCCCCACATCTAACCCCCTTGTGGGTTGCATAGCGATAATTAAAGCTGGTGTTAGCGCCAGTTCTCGCGCTAACACCACTTTTTGTTGATTTCCTCCCGAAAGCTGACTTACCAAGATATCTTTCCCACTCGCCCGAATGTCAAACTCTTGCATTGCAGCTTGGGCACGATTAGCGATCGCTTCTTGTTGTAACAAAAAACGGCGACAAAATGGCAGATATTTAAAAGCTTTTAAAATCAAGTTTTGGGCGATACTAAATTGCAACACCAATCCCATTGTCTGCCTATCTTCTGGGATGTAGCCTACTGAGGAATGTTTAGGCGTAAACTCAATTTTACCCTGCTTAATAGTCCGCACAAAAGCGATGGCATCAGCTAATTCTCGCTGTCCATTGCCATCGACACCAGCAATTCCTAAAATTTCTCCCGCCCGCAGTTCAAAAGATACATTATTCACAGCAAGAATATTTCTTTCATCAGCAACTTGCAAATTTTGCACCGATAAAATGATTTCTCCTGGTAATGTAGGACTTTTATTTAACTGTAAAGCTACTTCCCGTCCTACCATTAATGTTGCTAACTGCTGAGATGTCGCCGCTTCAGTTGATGTTGTTGCTACTACCTTTCCCTGGCGCAAAACTGTGACTGAATCACAGAGATTCATTACCTCTTCTAATTTATGACTGATAAAAATGATTGTATTGCCCGCAGAGGCCAATTGGCGCAAGATAGCAATTAATGATTCTACTTCTGGCGGTGTCAAAACTGCTGTAGGTTCATCAAGAATCAACAATTTTGCTTGACGGTAGAGAACTTTGAGAATTTCTACCCGTTGTTGTGCCCCAACAGATAAATTTTCAACTTTGGCAGTAGGGTCAATTTCTAATCCATAAGCTTGGGATAAGGCGGCGATTTTTTGCTGTTTATCTTCTAGATTTAGCCGCCAAGTTTTCTCTATCCCTAAGATGATATTTTCTGTGACAGTCAATTTCGGTATAAGCATGAAGTGTTGGTAAATCATGCCAATGCCTAATTTTATTGCCTCATTTGGTGAAGTAATTTTGATGGGTTGTTCTTGGAGATAAATTTCACCAGCATCAGGTTGATAGAGTCCACTAATAATATTCATTAAAGTACTCTTCCCTGCCCCATTTTCGCCTAGTATTGCATGAATGCTTCCAGATGCCACAGAGAGATTTATATTGTCGTTAGCAATAAAAGACCCAAAGCGTTTAGTAATATTGTTTAAGCGTAAATAGTTCATATTCACAAAACTGATAGCTTGTAGTGAAGATTTGCGTCAATTTTACCCCACCCTAACCCTCCCCTTAGAAAGGGAAGGGAACAAGATTTCTTATTTCCCCCCTTTCTAAGGGGGGATTAAGGGGGGGAATTTGATTACGAAAGTTTTTAAGATATCTATATGCTCAACCTATGTTGTTGCTTTCTTCACACAGCGGGTATCCTTACCAGCCTCTTTGCAGTCTTCAAAAACGATTTTTTTATTAACAATCTCTTGTTTTGCATTCAATACCTTTTGCTTTACTGCTTCCGGTATGATTGCTCCGAATTTCCCTAAAAATAATATATCTGGTCTTTCTAAACCAATTGTATATATTTGCCCTTTGATTTGTTTTTGTTTGGCTAATTCTGCTATGTAAGCTATGGCTAAATCTAAGCGTTTGACAGCGCTGGTTAAGACAGCTTTTGGTGCAACATCTAATTGATCTTTGGTATTACCAAAAGCATATACTCCTTTTTCACCTGCTGTTTGTAAGACTGCGGCTGAAGCATTATCTAACCATTGATAGATGACATCAGCACCGGAAGAAACTAAGGCAAGAGTTGCTTCCTTAGCTTTGGCAACATCATCCCAATCACCTGTAAAAGTAGAAGTAATTTTGATATTTGGTTTAACAGACTTTGCCCCTAATTCAAATCCCCGCAGTTCTCCCTCGGTAGCGGGAAACTTCTCTCCAGCAATATAAGCTAATTTATTAGATTTAGTGAGAGAAGCACCGATAACACCACACAAATAACTAGCTTGTAGGTGATCTATTCGTAAAGAAGCAATATTCTCACCCTTGAGATTACCATTTACTCCCACAAAAAATGTGTTGGGGAACTGTGAAGCGACTTGTTCAATTGCGGCATCAAATTGTCCGCCATGCGCGAAGATCAGATTGTAGCCTTTACGAGCAAAATCTGTTAATACTTCTGTTTGATCTGCTTGTGCTACCTTTTCTACATAGGCGGTTTCTGCACCTAGCTTTTGTTTTGCTAGATTGATTCCTTCATAACCAGATTGATTCCAGCCTTTGTCGGTAATCGTACCAGGGAGAGCGATCGCTATTTTAAACCCTTCAGTACCACCTGTTGTTGTCGCTGTTGGTGTCGTCGGCTTATTACTGCAAGCTTGTACCACTAAGCTGGTAGCAAACGCGGCTGAACTAAACAAGATAAATTCACGCCGACTAAAGTTTGTTGTCATACCTCGCCTTCAGATAAATAGTTATTTGAGTTATTTCAACACTCTAAAGTCGTAAGTGGTATTTTGGAAGCAATTTCTCCCGAATTTCTAAATTCAGCAAAATTACAGCATTATCTTGACTGTTTAGAGACAGCAGTAATTTATACAATAAATTTCTATTTTCCTTGAGTACCAGTAATTCATACTGTAACTTTAAGAAGTCGTGATTATGATTCTGATTGATTGGCTGATAATTTACTGTGGAAAATATTTTTTATAATTCACTATCCGTAAAGGAAACTATGGATGGTAAAAATCTTTGATGAGATGGAGAAAATTCTAATCTTGCTGCACAATCATCTATTTGTGATACTTCTAATTCAATTGTTTGTTCATTTTCTTCATCAAAAACCAATTGAATTTGATAATTTGTCCAAAATTGTTCGCCTAGTTCATCTTCTAAAGCTAAAAGTAGTTCTTCTTCATCACCCCATATATTCGACCAAAGGACTATTCTATTAGCCCGAAAATGATTTTGACCTGTTGTATCTCCAATTACAAAATATGCTTCGACCCTTAAATTAAATTCTAAATCATCGACCTCTGCATCTGTGATATTACAGTTAACTATTATTAAGCTATCTGGGTTAACGTTTACTAACTCCTCTTGACGTTTTAATAATTCTTCAAATACGAAATTCGGCAATAACTGGGAACTCTCTTCAAGTACTTGCTTTTGAGTTTCTGGTGAATAACGAGTTTTTAATTCTTGGGTGATTAAATTTAAAATATCTTTACTTGCTACATTGGCAACTATCTTTTTATTTGCAGGGTTAAGGAAGCATCCTTGATTAAGCTCAATGCGCTTTTTTATTGTCATAGTTCTCTAAAGTACTTTTACTGCGATCGTATCATCTATAAATCAAATTAAAATTTGGTCGCATCATTTTAAGAAGTGCCGCAGCTTGTTTGATTAAAGCATTAGCATCAAAGCTATAGCCGACACAGGCATAAACCCCACCTTGTAGAACTTGTCTGATTGCTTCCTAAGTAAGTAAACCACTGGCGACATTTAGATCCAATACTAAGTAAGTGATAACATTGTAATTGAGCGAAAGTGAAAATGCGATCGCGCACAGATGCTAGTTATGTTGCGATTTGGTATTTATAACGTTGGGTTGATGGTTACTAAAAGAATACTATGGTATTTTCCTGGTGCTATGGGAGCCAATACATAAACACGCATTAAACCGCCATCTGTTGTTAACTCGACATTGCACTTAGTGATTTGCACTTTTTTGACTCCGTGTTATGCTTGCTGTCATTAGAGCAGCCTACTGTCGCCAGGCATTTATCCGCATTTACAAAATACCCGAACTTTTTACAGCATCTGTTTACTTTCAATCCACAAATTGGTGTTTTTGTCCCATCAGTGCGATCGGTTAATATGCATAGTGAAAGTTTGTTACGATTATCTTAATATTTAATAAATAAGTATTAAATATTATAAAATAAGTAATTTGGCTATTTAGATCATCCATGATATGAATCAAAAAAATATTCTTACTTGGGGTGATGTAGCTTACGCTTCCCGAATTGCGACTGGAGGCTCAAAGCAGGAATGGGAGGCTTTAGAACTGATTTGGCAAGCATGGGAAATAATAATCTACACCGGACTTGCAACTTATTCTAATAAACGTGAGCTTTTGCTAGTAGTTATAAGATTTTTTGCTATTGTAAGTTTTTACCTGGAATTTTTTAATGATTATTATTGGGAATACTATATTAATAATTACAGTAGAGAGTGGCTTAAAGGTATTCACATAATTCCCGATTACAATGAATATATAATCGACTGTGTAAATGGTTTATGCTGTCCTATACTGCCAAAATCCGAACCAAATAATCTACTTTTGTACTTTGTCGAGAATGCTTTACAGCAAGTAATGCAAGTACCGATGGATAGCCTAAATAGTGACTCAATGATATTTAAATCTGTATGGGAAATTAGTCACCAGCAGTTTCAATTAGATGGAGATATATATGAGTTGCAGAGAAGAGAAGCTGAACTAATTAGTGAGAGTATATTTTTGGATAAGATCATAAACTTAGCCGAAATACATGAGAATTATAATCAAAACAATGAATTTATTAGAGATGAAGCTGCAATCATAGAAATATTTTTTGACGAAGATAATACAGACTTAGAATGGATGAAATGCACAAATCATATAGATTTTCAAAAATCTCAAGAAGTTATAGATGCTACTAATAAATTTATAGCTTTTTTTTCCTGTTATCAAATAAAGCCTAACTTTTCTCTGAAGCATTGTTCTGAAATAATTGGGTTTAATGAAACAGATTTAAAACGGTGGATACGTACAATTAATCGCAAAAAACAAATAATTTTAAGCGGTTCACCTGGAACAGGAAAAACCTTTATTGCTAAACACCTTGCAGAACATTTAATAGGTGGTAGTGATGGCTTCTCAGAACTTCTGCAATTTCACCCCACATACTCTTATGAAGACTTTATTCAAGGTATACGTCCTCAAAGCCAAGATGGACAATTAACATACCCTTTGGTTCCAGGCCGTTTTCTAAAATTCTGCAAAGAAGCAGAGTACCATCAAGGAACTTGCGTTTTAATTATCGATGAAATAAACCGTGCTAATCTCGCACAAGTTTTTGGCGAACTAATGTACTTACTTGAGTACCGAAATAGAGAAATTCCACTAGCTGGTGGTAACACCTTTCGCATTCCAGAAAATGTCCGCATTATTGGCACGATGAATACAGCAGATAGGTCTATTGCCAATATAGATCATGCGCTACGCCGCCGCTTTGCATTTATCGAACTTCGTCCAAATTATGATGTCCTGCGACGTTATCACCAAAAAAGAGGTTTTGCAGTAGAAGGATTAATTAATATTTTACAGCAATTAAATCAGGCGATTGCAGATAAAAATTACGAAATTGGTATTTCATTCTTCTTAACAGACAACCTACGTGAAGATATGGATGATATATGGCCTATGGAAATTGAACCATATTTAGAAGAGTACTTTTTTAATCAGCTAGCAAAAGTAGATGAGTTTCGCTGGGATAAAATAAAAGATAAACTATGGATATAAACCCAGCACAACCAAGAATTATTGAACTTACAGAATACGAAAATAAATCATTTCAACGTACCGAAATACCCGATTCAGCAGGAGTTGAGTTATATGAAAAATACAAAACCCAAGTAGATATAGAATTTCCTACCTATAAAACGAGAGAACATTGGAAACTCCAAGCAAAAGGATGGGTAGGTTACATTCCTGTAACTCATAAATTGCATATAAAAATAAATCCAAAAGTGCCGCTCCAAAACCTCTTCGGAATGCTGGAATATGCCTACAATTTTAAAGGTTTCCGCTTTCTCGAAGGTATGATGGATTGTAAATCCTTAGAGAATTTTTATAATAATCTGGCTCATATATTAGCCGATAAAGTTTTAGAGCGATGCCGCAAAGGATTATATCGTACTTACTTGCCCAAAACACAGCAGCTTTCTTTTGTACGGGGAAGGCTAGATGTGCAACAGCTAATTCAAAAGCCGTGGAATGTTAAACTTAAATGCGATTACGAAGAACATACGGCTGATATTAAAGAAAATCAAATCCTGGCATGGACACTTTATATCATTGGTCGTAGCAGCTTATGTTCAGAGAGAGTATCACCAACAGTACGAAAAGCCTATCATGCCCTACAAGGATTAGTAACGCTGCAACCTTGTAGCACAGAAGATTGTATTTTCAGACAGTATAATCGCCTTAATCCTGACTATGAACTATTACATAATTTATGTCGATTCTTTTTAGAAAATAGTAGCCCCAGTCATGAGAGAGGAAATTACAAAACTCTACCTTTTCTCGTCGATATGGCACATTTATATGAACTTTTTGTTGCAGAATGGCTTAATAAAAACATACCACAAGGCTATTTTATTAAACAGCAACATCCAATAGAAATTAGTCAGAATCGGCATTTCAGTATAGATATATTACTGTGTGATACCGATACTGGCAAAACAATAGCAGTTTTGGATACAAAGTAGACTTGTCGGGAAATAAGAGAGAATAGACAGCAGTGGTAGGGAAGAATGATGCTGAATATTGAAGGTGCGCTGAAGCAAGACCGACTGTTGAGGGCATTAACTGGGTTGAACCGGAAAGCATTTGATGCCCTTTTGCCCACGTTTACCACGATGTACCTAGATACTCAACAGGCCAAGCCTCGTCAACGTGGCCTGGGTGGAGGACGCAAAGCCCGCTTACTTACAGCCCAAGACAAATTGTTTTTCATCCTTTTCTATTTCAAATGTTATCCGACCTTCGATGTGGCGGGACTGCTCTTTGATATGCATCGCTCCCAGGCACATGAGTGGATGCATCGATTGCAGCCAATATTAGAAGCGGCTTTGGGACAGAAGATGGCGCTGCCGGAACGCCATCTCGAAAGCATTGAAGCATTTTTGTCACGCTTTCCAGGAGTGCAACGAGTGATGATTGATGGGACAGAACGCCCAATTGCGCGACCTCAAGAAAGAGAACAACAACAACAGAATTACTCCGGTAAAAAGAAACGTCATACGCATAAACACTTGGCGGCAGTTGATGAAACCAAACGGGTCTTGATCTTAAGCAAAGCACGAGAAGGCAAACTGCATGACAAACGTTTTCATGACGAAGATGACATTGCAGGTAGTGTGCCTGATGAAATTCCGATTGAAGTAGACTCGGGCTTTCAGGGATTACAGAAGCAGTATGACAATCTCCATCTTCCTCACAAAAAGCCCAAAGGGGGCAAGTTAAGTGACCTTCAAAAAACGGAGAATCGTCAATTGAGTCAATCCCGTGTAGTTTGCGAAAATGCCTTTGCTGGTGTGAAGCGCTACAACGCCGCCAGTGTCATTTATCGTAATCGGATTGAAAACTTTGATGACCATTTGATGCTGACCGCAGCAGGATTATGGAACTTCTACTTGATGGCTGCTTAAGAGAATCCCAATTACAAGACCAGCATTGCCTCACTTATCTTTTATTTCCCGACAACTCTAGTATAAAGCTCCTGAACAGGCAGGAAATACAGATATTTATCAAATGATCAGCTACGCCAACACAACAAAATGCGAACAAGCCTTTTTGATATACCCTAAAGACTTGACACACCCACTAAATATTAAAAGCGATCAAATCCGAGTCCGCAGCCTCACCTTTTCCCTAGATGATAATCTCGATCGCACAGGTCAAACCTTCTTAAAAAACCTTTTTCTCCTAATCCCTTAAAACTCACACCAATAAATTAGTAAAGGGGATAGATGACATTCGCTTGTGGCGAAGCACCCATCCCCGAATAGCTGCCCAGATCATAAACCTGGAATCTATAGTCCGGTATCTAATCATCCCAGTATCGTTCGAGATATGTCGATTGTCACTGGGATAGATACTGATTTAGAACATATCTACGAAAAGATAGTTACACAATTACTGTTTTTCACCCCTTCCATACCCAACAGCGCCGTTCCGTAAGCAGCTTCTGTATACACTGAAGCTACTACAGGAATCTGTAAATAACGCGCCCTAATCGCAGTCCAAGTATCATTAGCCGCGCCACCGCCAGCAGTATAAACACGACTTAACTTGTCTGCTCCCATTTGCTGTAATAATTCATACCCTCGTGCTTCTATGCGTGTAATACCTTCTAACAACCCATGCAAGAATTCCACTGGATTATCTGGGCGTGGTTCCAAACGTGGGGCTAAATTAGGATCGTTAATTGGAAAACGATCGCCTGCCTTCAACAACGGATAATAATCTAACTCCCTGGCAATTGAAGCATCAATCTCCCGACTAAGGCTTTCTAACTCAGCGTTGGTGAAAAATTGCTTAAGTACTGCACCTCCAGTATTAGAAGCACCACCAGTCAGCCACAAATCACCTAGCCTATGGCTGTAAATTCCATATCTGGCATCTTCTACACGGGTACGACTTAATAACTTTAGTACCAATGTTGAACCAAGGGAAGTCACGGCTTCACCAGGTAATTTTGCACCACTGGCTAAAAAAGCCGCAATACTATCAGTTGTACCTGCACATACAAGACAATCACGGCTAAAACCAAACTTATCCATAATTTCAGGACGCAATTCGGCAATGGGAGTCCCAGGAGTTAAAACGTGGGGTAGCTGAATCGGTATTTGCAGTTTTTCTAGCCATTCTGGGTATTTCAACTCTTCCACGTCATAACCCAGCTTTAAAGCATTATGATAATCGCTAATTCCTAACTGTCCATGTAGGAGAAACCCCAGCCAATCTGCCTGATGCAGAAAATATCTCGCTTCACTAAAAGAGGGTAATTGCCTCATCCACAAAAGTTTGGCTAGGCTGGAGGTGGCACTTAACACGGTATGATTAGGGGGTGCTATACTCCTCAAATGCTCTAGCAGCAATGATCCCCGCGCATCGTTATACATCAGTGGCGCGTCTGTTGGATTACCAGCAGCATCAACTAGTAAGACGGTGGAAGAAGTACCATTAATTGCGATCGCTTTAATTTTTCGCCGCAATTGGTCAGGTATTTGTTCCAGCAGTACAAACAAAGCCTCCTGCCAAATTTTTGGCGTAATGGTGGCTGTTGAGTCTTGGAAGGGATATCTCACCTCAGCCTGAATACAATAGGCTTCCTCGTCAATTACCACGCCGCGTGCGCCAGATGTACCGAAGTCGATACCCAAATACAAATTCATAATTTTTATAAATTTTTTTAATAGAGAATAAATAAGGACTACTGATTAATAACTGCTTTTGTTGCATCTTGTAACAAGATATTCCACAATTCTGGCAAAACAAGGAAAAGTAGTAAACGAACTGTTCAAAATCTATTCAGGTTAGGAGGTTTTCAGCCATGCCTATCTTAGATACTCTGTACATCGCTCAGATATCTTCCATCTCGGACACTCAAGTCTACATCGCTCTAGTTGTAGCGCTGATTCCAGGAGTTCTAGCTTGGCGATTAGCCACAGAACTTTACAAATAAGGCTACGATGTGACACAGTTAAAAAGCTAATAATCCTGGCAGTACGGGGTGCAATTTCCTTTCTTCTTTTGGCTTTATGCCATCAGTAGCTAGGAAACTAGCACTTACGTAAGCCAGGTTATTTTTTAACTGGTGAGACACTTGTAGCTATTTCAAAAAAATGAAGTAATATGACAGCTAAATCAAGCAGTAATTATCGCCAGAGGGCTTTTACAGTGCTTCCCTTCACTAAGCGAGGTTATCTTTTAGCATCATGAACGCGATTCAACCCTCCAGACCACCGTCACAACCTATACAAAAACGCCGGGTCATTCCTCGACCAAAGCGGCATCTTCGTCAACGTTCTTACCAGGTGATGGCACTAGAAAGCACAGCCAAGATAGCGGTTAATCTTGTAGTTACAGCCGTTGCAGCATCTGCTTTAGCACAACTTTTGCCTCATCATTGGTTACAGCAAGAAAAGTTGCGAGAAATTAATACTGAAGTCAAGTTGATGGAAGTACACGTCGATAGTTTACAGGTGGAATTTAGCCGTAACTTCGATCCTCAGCAAACTAAAAGAATTATGCAACAACAAGGATTCAGATTTGCTCCCAATCAGCGTCGGGTCGTGTTGATGAATAAGGATCTTAGAGAAGATGAACAAACAGAGTCATCACCTTAAGCTAAATGGCGTATTTAGGATTATTTAGGTTTATTGTGATTTTGGCTACGTAAAAACCGGGTGCTAATTTATATTATTGCTAATAAATAATGGTTAATAGCTGATGTTTGAATAGCTATGTAGTTATCATCTATTAGTAAAATCTATTCAAAATTTAATCAATTATTTTGAATTTTGAATTCCCAGTAAGTCGGCGTAAACAATCATCCTTGGGATCAGTTAGGGGACAAGGAGCAGTAAAAAAAGGGTTTGAGCCTTATTTACTTTTCTTCACGCAATTTGGTTTTATTGTGCCGACTTACTTAGAACTAATCTACCAAATAGGATGCTCAGGAGATAACAAATCGTTTAGCCAATTTTCGATTTGTAAACGCAAGGCAGAACCAGTAAAGTCCCTAGTTGTTTCGAGAACAGGCAATTGGGTAAGGGCACGACGATAATCAGCGATCGCACAATTCCAGTCACCCCAAAGATGGTAAGTTCTGCCGCGTTCAGCCCAGATATGACCTTCTAGTTGACCGAAAAGCTGTGCTAACTCAAAATTCTCAATTGCCTCCTCGTATCGCCCCAATTCACGCCAGGTAATGCCTCGGTTAATCCACGCCCGAACATAGCCAGGATTCAAATCAATGGCTCGATCGTAGTCGGCAAGTGCTGTTGCTAATTCTCCACAAGCTGCATAGTAATTTGCCCGGTTATTATAAGCACTAGCCAAATAGGGATTGAGTTTCAGGGCGGTGTTATAGTCGTAAAGCGCTTTTTGCCTTTCACCACTTTGGAAATAAATTAGCCCCCGATTGTTGTAATCAATGGCATTGTACGGTTGGCGGTAAATTAGTTGACTTAAAAGTGCGATCGCCTCAGTATAGTTACCTTCTTGAGCCGACTTCAAAGCAAAAGAGCGTAGGTAGTTATTCCCTAAAGTAGATGCACTGCGATCGTTCCTCCTCTGCTCTCGGACTTTACTTGTATTATTTAAAACATATTTATATTGCTTGTTTTGCTGGTCATCGTCAGCTAGAAATGAGTGAATATTCATCTTTCCCTGCCTGAAATCCCTGCTTTGTAAAATTAAATTTTAGTTTTTGGTCGGTAGTGGTTTTACCACTGTGTCTATTTTTAAAGTATTTAGGGTTACAAAAAAGCCATCTAAAGAGAGAACTTTACCTAGCCGCACCAGAAAAATATATGTCCTAAATAAACAATTGCTCCTCAAACCTAATGATGGATACTTGATCCCAAAGGTCAATTCCAGAAATAGAAACAGCATTTAGGCAAAAAATAGCCCAAACCCTGATTCTCCGGTAGGAGCAATTCCAATACGATTCAGTTCTAGTTTTTAGCCTTAACCCAAGCGTATTGAGGGCAATTCATGTAGACGCATTCGCGGAGCATCTCGTAGAGAAGCGTCTTCTTACAGGGTATTGCCCCTACCGCGTGTAGTTTTGCGTAAGTCCTAAGCAGATGTCAATCTCAAAGACTGGTCAAGTAGTGAGAGCGACAAATTGGTAGAATGCCAACAAGCCATTCTTTTAGAGATGAGAGAGGGTAGAGGGACAGAGAAAGATGAGGAAGCAGAAGAGGCAGAGGGGCAGAGGGGCATGGGGCATAGAGAAGAGACAAGGGAGACAAGGAAGAAGGGGGAGACAAGGAAGAGGCTTGTTCAATAATTTCCCCTTATCCTCCTTGTCCCCCTCGTCCCCTAATCCTTTCCTG
This sequence comes from Nostoc punctiforme PCC 73102, assembly GCF_000020025.1. Taxonomy (GTDB): domain Bacteria; phylum Cyanobacteriota; class Cyanobacteriia; order Cyanobacteriales; family Nostocaceae; genus Nostoc; species Nostoc punctiforme. The sequence continues at coordinate 5,871,307 of NC_010628.1, forward strand.
CTCCCCTGCTCCCTGCCCCCATTCTCCATTCCCCATTCCCAATGCCCCAGAATCTAGATTTAATTTTTAAGTTTTGAGAAATTTTCTGATGACAACTGCAATTTCCTATCCCAATGCCCCTGATTTAGCAACCGATGACTACATTGTTCTCGGCTTGGCAACCTGCTTCGTCAAAGAAGATGGAGAAGTTTATCAAATCGAAGTCATAGAACCTATTCCCTCTGCGGCTTTGGAAGCGCTTTTAAAGGGCATTCCTACCTCCTATAAGCTGGCTCATGCAACAACTTTGGGATCTGTTTTGGATGGCGATTCACAATTCTTGCCGGATGGTTTCCCAGAGTCGGCTCAGTTTGGAGAGGAATTTGTGCCGCGAGTATTTGCAGCAGCTCGTACATACAAGCGCCGTGAATCTGCAAAATCCCTAATTCCATTAGGCACAAACTACAGTGAATTTAAGTATTCAATTGAGCGCAAACGGGTGCTAAATGCCGCTAGGGTTGTAACAAAAGAAGATAACGTTAAACAGCATTCTCACACTCACAAAGTTCTTTAAGTAATTATGCTCAAACTTTACGGTGGCGCTCGTAGTCGAGCCTCAATTGTTCAATGGTATTTAGAGGAAATACAAGTTCCTTACGAATTCGTCAAACTCGATATGCAGGCGGGTGAACACCTCAAGCCTGAATATTTGGCAATTAACCCAGTTGGTAAAGTTCCAGCAATTATTGATGGGGATTTTCAGCTTTGGGAATCTGGAGCAATTTTGCTGTATCTTGCTGAGAAGTACGGTAAAACCCCACCTTCACTAGAGGAACGTGCTGTATTTTCCCAATGGGTATTGTTTGCCAATGCTACCCTTGGACCAGGAATTTTTGTAGAAGCAAGTCGGGAGCGGGAAATGCCCCGCTTGTTGACTCCGTTAAATGAAATTTTCAGTAAGCAACCTTTTTTGCTTGGCGATGAGTTCACTGTTGCTGATGTAGCAGTGGGATCTATTCTGAGTTACATTCCCGTCATGCTGAAGCTAGACCTCAGTTCTTACCCATCCGTGTTGAACTATATAAAGCAGTTATCTGAGCGTCCAGCATTTCAAAAAAGTATTGGCGGACGAGCTTAAAATAATTAGTAATGACGCTCCTGCGTCGCTAACGCTGCGCTAACGTAATTCGTAATTCGTAATTGAATTTTTAACTACGAATTACGAATCTTTTAACGATAATTTGTAAATTGCAAAGCAACTGGGTAGTCTTCTTGTTTTAGTCGCTGCATGACTACTTGTAAGTCATCTTTAGATTTGGCAGAAACCCGCACAGCATCACCTTGGATTGAGGCTTGTACTTTTTTGAATTCGTCCCGAATCAATTTGGAAATTTGCTTGGCGATTTCTTGACTGATGCCTTTTTTGAGTTTGATTTCTTGACGGACGCGATTACCGCTAGCTGATTCAACTTTGCCAAAATCAAAGATTTTCTGGGAGAGGTTACGCTTGGCGGCTTTTTCTCGCAGGATGGTATGTACAGAATCTAAGGTAAACTCGCTGTCAGTACTAACATTAATGCTTTCTTCGACCAACTCGACAGTAGTTTCAGTGTCTTTAAGGTCGTAACGACCTTTGATGTCTCGTATAACTTGATCGACGGCGTTAACTAACTCTTGTCGGTCAAAGTCGCTCACAATGTCAAAGGAAAATGTAGAAGCCATAAAACATTTTAGATTTTAGATTTTGGACTTCGACTTCGCTCAGTCGAACAATTTTAGATTGGGTATTGCAAAGAGGCAGACGGGCATTGGGCATGGAGAAGAGACAAGGGAGACAAGGAAGAGGGGGGAGACAAGGAAGAGACTTATTCAATAATTTCCCTTTGTCCTCCTTGTCCCCCTCGTCCCCTAATCCTTTCCTGCTACCCATTCCCCATACTTCTCTAACGAGAGGCTACGCCAACGACTGCGCTCAGTACAAGTTCCCCATTCCCCAGTCCCCACTTAATTAGTAGCTTGGATGATGCTCAAGAAGATGAGAGTGGTAGAGCCAAGCATACCAATGGCAAACATGAGCGATCGCAAAGGGGGTATATTCAAAATATAAAAAATCGAGTATAGGAAACGAGCCACCACAAAGGCGATCGCAGCTACTTGGGCTGTAAAAGAATTTACACCACTTACATAAGCCATCAATGCTGCTGCGGCAAATACCATAAAGGCTTCAAAGGTATTCTGATGTGCCCAGGTAGCTCGTTGAGCATAAGGCGGCAGTTTATCAAACATGGCGCGAGGAGTAGCAAGCATTTCCTTGCCAATACGCACACGGGCATAAGCTACTACCAAAAATGGCAGGTAAATTAGAACGACAGCAGCAGCGATCGAATACAAAAAAATTATCATTACTTATTGTTGTTGGTTATTAGTCATTAGTCATCAGTCATTGGTCATGAGTCAAATACAAATGACAAAAGACAAATGACAAATGACTAATCAAAGTAGAAAAGCGTTACCACTTTTCTTTGTTCTTCTGCATCTTGACAAGTTTGCAACAGGGTGCGGCTGTCGTGAAACGCAAAACAGATCAGTTGCTGGCAACGGGAGACAATCTCCTTGTTGCACAGGTAACTAGCTTCAGCAAGGGACAGATTATCATTACTGGGATTTTCCACTAAATGCATTACCTGTTCTAGTTGCTGGCGCGACTCCAAAGGCTGACGTTCCAGGCTTTGAGGTAAAATCACCGTCAACAAATTTGCATCAGCCCGCGTTGCTCCCTTGATGGCCGCTGAGTTTGTACCTGTAGCACCAGAAGTAATGATGCGATTACCCGATAAAACTAGGGCATAAGTCATCATTTCAATAAGATTCTGGTGCGTAATCGGAACGTGACGAGAACCCAACAAGGCGATTCTTTTAGAACCCGTTTGCTGGATGGTCGCCAGTTCTTGCGCTAATGTGTCTAGGTTAATAAGGTCTGTTGATTGGCTCAAAGATAGACATAATCCGATTAAACGACCCAGATATTTTACCAAACAGCGTGTAGATGCGAGGAAAACTTGAGTTAGACATTGCTACAATTTTTCGACTGTTTGGTTCAATAACTCCATTGCTTGATTACACCAGGCTAGCCAATTTGTTTCATAAGTAATGCCATTTAAGAGAGTCAAATACTGAAATTTGGCTGCTTCTGGTAATTCTTGCAAGTCATTAAAGTAATGCTGCTCTAAATCTCTGTACGTAGACAATTTTTCTAGATGGGCTTTTTGGTGATGTTCTAGCTCTGCCAAGATAATCTTGTTAGAAACAATATGACCAGCAAAAATTTTTACCAGTAAATCATCTTTAATCGGTGTGGGTTCACAAGGTTGAGCAATCCACTCTTTGAGGTGCTGTTGTCCTAAGTCTGTAACGCTGTAGAGCCTTTTATCTGGCCGTCCTGCTTGGAGAATTGTCTCAGAACTGATCCATTCTTGATCTTCTAGCTTCGATAACTCCCGATAAATCTGCTGGTGACTTGCCGACCAGAAAAAACCTACAGAGCCATCGAATCGTTTTGCTAAATCATACCCACTACAGGGTGCCTCAACCAGAGCCGCTAATATTGCGTGCGCTAATGCCATAATTTTTAATTCCCTACTTGACTTATGCAACTAATTGCATAATAATATCGTTATGCAATTAGTTGCATAATAACTCAAGCAACAAGGAGCCAGAGATGCCTCAAGTAAGACCGGGACGATTTACAGCCGAGATTGATGAACCCTTTATTGTGTTTCTGATTGGGATGCGAGTTAATAAATTATTCGCTTTTTCCAAATGGGTTCCCACGGCGAGGGCAATGTCGCCCATGCTACAAAGCCTTAATCAGAATCCTGAAAAAGGTTTTTTAGGAGGAGAAACTTTTGTTTACTGGCGAGGGGTAGGATTGATTCAGTATTGGCGATCGTTCGAAGATTTGGAGCGTTTTGCTAGAAATCCAGCCGATGCACATTTAAAAGCTTGGCAAAAGTTTAATCAAGCCATTGGTGCTGATGGCAGTGTTGGCATTTGGCACGAAACTTATTTAATAGAACCGGGAAGATATAAGGCCATTTACGGGAATATGCCTGTCTTTGGATTAGCTGCTGCAACTAAGCACGTCCCAGCTATGGGGCGGAAGGAAACAGCACGCCGTCCCCTGGGAGGTGACGGCGAACCAGCTGTACCCTCAGCAGTAATACAGCTGGCTAACTGATAACTGAGCATTGGCGCTCTTAATTGTTCACGTTGATGAATCTAAGACAATGCCGCTGCCGGAGTTAAACCAAGTTTAGATAACAAGCGGTCAATGTCAAAATGCTCAGACATTAACTGGCGAATGCACTGAACCTTAATCGGCTCATGGAGACGGACTTGCCCAAAAGTACGGTTAACAATTTCTACAGTGGTGAGAGTGTCTAAGTCAACAGATAAAATGGGGATTTCTAGTTCTTCAGCACGACTGAGAATGAATGGCGGCGGTGGTAGTTGCCCGGTGAGAATTAAACATTGGGTAGAAGTTTCCAAAGCCGCTTGCTGAATTTCTACGCGATCGCCTCCTGTCACCACTGCCATATTTCGGCGTTTACGGAAATACTTGACAGCAGAGTTGACATTCATTGCTCCAATTGCCAGACTTTCCACCAACAAATCCATGCGATCGTTGCGACAAAGAACATCAGCCTTTAACTGCTTCACGAGTTCGCCAACACTAATACTGCGGAGCAAATCGCTACTCGGCAGCATAGCTAGTACGGGAATCCCTTGCTGTTCCAAAAACGGACGTAAGAGAGTGTTAACCGCTTCTAGTTGGGTGACAGGGATATCATTGATCACAACTCCCATCAAGCGATCGCCCACACGCCCTTTAGCAGCCAATAGCGCCTCAACCGAAAGCAACGATTTATAGCGGCTTACCAACAGCACACCAGCATCCAGTACTTCAGCCATTTGCAGCAAAGACAAGTCAAACAAATTGCCTTCGGAAAAATCACCAGGCCCCTCTAGTAACACCAAATCTCCTTGGGACTTATGCAAATATTGCTGTACTAGAGACTGCTGATAATCGGTTTTGTCTTCCCCTCGTAAGCGCTTTTGCACATTGAGTTCATCCAAAGCCAGCATTGTAGGTGCGACACGGTTTTCCGGCAAATTGAGGCTAAGAGCGATGAATTGGACATCTTCCTCAATTACGGTTCCACTAGACGAATTTAGACACGTACCAAGCGGTTTACCGTAGGTAATATCCAGTCCTTTTTGCTGTAGCTGATGAGACAAACCCAGAACAGTTGCAGATTTACCGCTGTAAGTCTCGGTTGATCCAATCAGCAAATATTTAGGGGATTTTGGCACACATGCACTCCTAATTTCAAAATTCAGAAGAACCCAGCTAGGTGTTTCCTAATTCTAGTTCCTTCTGGCAAAAGCCTTTCGCTCTCACAAATTAAGGTTTCCCATAATTATCTTCTAAATAAGCAGGGTAAGCAGACTCGTTATCACTGGACTATGGGCTTTTTGAGTCAGAATGAATTCTGTCTGTTTATAGGACTTACGCAAAATTACACGCGCGGTAGGGCCAATACCCTGCTGGTACTCTGGAGAATTCATAGGGTATCTGCTTCTCTACGAGACGCTGACGCTCCTAACGTCGCTACCGCTTCACTAATGCGAATGCGTCTATATGAATTGCCCTAAGAAAAAAATCTTTCTTTTTGGCTCAGATTTTGCGTAAGTTCGATGATAAATATATTTTTTAATTACTTTTCTCAGGAAATACTTCTAAGTGTAGATGGCTGGGTGATAGGGAAAGGGATAATGCTGAAAGAGTTGATTTTTTCTGACCAATTACTGACTAGGAGAATATTTGATGAAAACTAGAAAACTAGGGAAACTTGGGTTAGAAGTTTCAGCTATTGGACTTGGTTGCATGGGAATGTCTGAGTTTTATAGTGGTCGTGATGAAAATGAGGCGATCGCTACAATTCATCGAGCATTGGAACTTGGAGTTAATTTTCTTGATACTGCTGATATGTACGGGCCTTTTACTAATGAGCAATTAGTAGGTAAAGCAATTAAAGATCGTCGAGATCGAGTAGTATTAGCAACCAAATTTGGCAATGTCCGCACTGAAGATGGTGGTTGGAAAGGAATTAGCGGCAAACCCGAATATGTCTATCAAGCTTGCGATGCCTCACTCAAACGTCTGGGAGTGGAAGTGATTGACCTCTATTATCAACATCGGGTAGATACAACCGTACCCATTGAGGATACTGTCGGAGCAATGGCAGAGTTAGTAAAGCAAGGAAAAGTGCGTTATTTAGGGCTTTCAGAGGCTGCTCCGGCGACGATTCGGCGGGCTGTGGCAGTTCACCCCATTGCAGCACTCCAAACAGAATACTCTCTTTGGAGTCGAGAGCCAGAGGATGAAATTTTACCTACCGTGCGGGAATTAGGAATTGGGTTTGTTGCCTATAGCCCATTAGGAAGAGGGTTTTTATCAGGTGCGATCGCTAGTCCTGACGATCTAGCACCTGATGACTATCGCAGAAATGCGCCTCGCTTTCAAGGTGAGAATTTTTATAAGAATCTACAATTAGTTGAGCAAGTGAAGGCAATTGCCACCGAAAAAGGAGTAACTGCTAGTCAGCTTGCACTAGCATGGCTATTGGCTCAAGGAGAAGATATTGTCCCAATTCCTGGTACAAAACGCCGTACCTACTTAGAGGAGAATGTTGCAGCTACCGAAATTACCCTGACTGAAGAAGAGTTGAATCGACTGGAAGCAGTTGTACCAAAAGGTATCGCAGCAGGTGAGCGCTACCCTGACATGAGTACCGTTAACCGTTGATCCATTAACGAAGTGTAACCAGATTTGTGCCGATTGTTCCCAGTAGTGCGATGTCTACGACGGGCTACGCCTACGTAGGTGAAAAGCTATAGCAATCCGATTTAATTTCTAATCATTCTTTGATGATAAATACACCTGTGCTGTAGGGGCAATTCATGAATTACCCCTACGACATATATGGTTTTCTAAATCATATACAATTGATATTTACTGTTAATTTTTCAGCTTTAAAAAAATCATAATTTTACTTAAAATCCTAACACCTGCCTTGATTTTTCAAGTACTTCTTTGGGGCGAAATGGTTTAGTTAGATATAAATCTGCACCAACTTCAATCCCTTTTTGTTTATCAAATTCCTGTCCTTTAGCTGTCAATATGATGATGTAGATGTCAGTCATTTCCAAGTCATGTTTAACAATGTGGCAGACTTGCAAACCGTTCATTTTAGGCATCATCACATCGAGAAAAACTAGATTTGGTTTTTCAGTTTTGATAGTTTCAAGAGCTTCTTCTCCATTTCTAGCAGTTAGAAGTTCTACGCCCTCATCTTCTAATGCTTCTAAGGCTTGTTCCATCAAAATCAAGATATTGGGTTCATCGTCAACAATCAAAATTTTCTGGGTCATAAGATTAGGGAGTGGGGAGTGAGGCATTGGGCATTGGGTTCAACTAATTTTTTCCCAGTACCCAATTCCAGCGATTACTGATCGGACAGCATAATAAAGAATACATTTTCCAATTCTTTTTCAAAGCGTAGGGTTTTCACAAAATCGGCTTCTTGAGAAAAGATAGAATCAATGATGATCATGTCAGGTTTGGCTGACAGGGCTTTATTTATGCATTCTTGCGGATTGGAGGCTTCAATCACGCTGTATCCTTGAGCTTCTAATACATCTGATAGGGTTTTTAAGGCTGATGCATTTTTATCTACAACTAATACCTTTTTACTAGAAGTGCCCTGGTAAAGCAGTGAGCCTATTTCGTTGAGGAGTTTCTCTGTGTTAATGGGCTTGGTGAGATAGCGATCAATGCCAATATGGTAGCCCCGTTCTTTGTTTTCAATAATTGACAGAATAATGATCGGAATGTCTGCGGTCTGGGGATCATTTTTGAGAACGGCTGCCACATCAAAGCCGTTGATTTGGGGCATCATTACGTCCAAAAGAATCAGATCGGGACGGGCTGTTTTGATTTGATGAATTGCATCCACGCCGTCTTTTCCTTCCCGAACGTTGTAGCCTTCGTTTTCCAGTTGTTGACGAAGCAGTTCCCGAATGTTAGCGTCATCATCCACAACTAAAATGGTTTTACGGTTTTGGTTCACCACTGGGTTTGTGGTGATGACGTGTTCTTTGAGTTGTTTGACTAGCGTATCCAAATTTAGATTAGCAGTGGTTTTTGGATCGCTGGCGTAGGTGGGAATGATGAACGAGAATACGCTGCCCTTACCTGGTTCACTCTCAACCCAGATTCTACCGCCGTGATGATCGATGATTTGTTTGCAGATGGGTAGTCCTAACCCTGTGCCTTTGGGTTTGTCGGTGAGGGTGTCACCAACTTGGCGGAATTTCTCGAACACTTTCGGCTGATCTTCAGGTGCAATACCAATGCCTGTGTCGATGACGCTGATGCAAACACCGTCATGTCCTTGTTTAACGCGGCAGGTGACACAACCAGATTCAGTAAATTTAACGGCATTGGAAATCAGGTTGATTAAAACTTGCAGCAAACGATTGCGATCGCCTACTATCTGAGGCAGTCCAGGTTCAATCTCGCTGACCAATTGCAAGCCATTGGTTTCAAATAACCCGGCGGTAGAATTGGTTGCCCAATCCAGTAATTCGCTGGGATCGAGCGGCTGCATCTGCCATTCCACCTTACCTGCTTCCATCTTGGCGATGTCTAAGACATCGTTAATTAAAGACGTGAGCCGTTCTGCTTCCGACACAATAATGTTGAGATTATCCGCCACCCGCTTAATGGTTTTTTGAAGCTTGCGGTCTTCAGTAGAAATTATTGGAAACACATCGGTTTCTAGCTTTTCTTTAATAATTGATGCAAAACCGAGAACAGAAGTTAGTGGTGTTCGCAGTTCATGGGAAACCGTTGAGATAAAGTCGGTCTTCATCTTGTCAATCTCTTTTTCTGCTGTTATATCCCGAATCAGCAGCGCAGAACCGAAGCAGGCTAGGGGTTCTTGCTCTACCGTCTTTTTGAAAATAGCGGTCGCCACTGCCTGACCAATACGTTCCTTCGTCAGTGCAACTTCAGCAGAAAATACCTCTTCGGGATGAGATTGAGTTCGGGCAACCAGTTCTGCTAAACCAGATATCGGCAGTTCTCGGTAGTGACCTTTGAGGGCGGTAGCTGTCAATCCATACATGGTTAAAAAGGCAGGATTGAAGTGGGTAATTTGTCCTGCGGTGTCTGCCACTAACAAACCATCTGCTAAGTTATCTAAAATGGCATTTAATCCCTGCGCTTCTGCTAGGGTATTTTGCAGGGCAGCTGTCCGCTCGACAACTCTGGCTTCCAGTTCTTGATTCAGTTGCCGTAGAGCGATTTCTGCTTGTTTGCGGGCAGTGATGTCGGTATTGATTTCCAGCACCGCGCAGGGCTGACCAGAGATGTCTCGTTGCAAAGTCCATCGACTCTGGACGGTAATCAGTTTGCCAAAATGGGTGAGGTGTTGCACTTCTCCTTCCCAATTTCCTTGCTCTAATAACTCTGCGATGATTTCTTCTTTTGGTTTTGGAAAAGTTTTTTTGAGAAATGCTTGAATGCATTGGCCTTTTACTTCTTCACGCGTCCAACCGTAGAGTCTCTCGGCACCCTGATTCCAGTGAGAGATTTTGTCGCTCATATCACGGACGATGATGGCATCGCTGGAATGATTCAACATATCCAATAAACGTTGATTTTCAGCTTCTGCCAGCTTGCGATCGTGAATATCAGTACAGGTGCCAATCCATTCCCGAATACTGCCATCCTCTTCTAGGACGGGGGCACCACAGACAGAGAAGTAGCGGTATGTGCCATCCTTACCACGCAGCCGATATTCGGTTTGGTAGATACCTCGGTTTGTCATAGCAGCATTCCAAACTTCTGTGGAGCGGGCACAGTCATCGGGGTGAATTGGATCGAGCCAGCCCCAAACCTCAACTTCAGCTTCGCTCTGCCCCGTATAGGCCATCCAGGTGAGCATTTCATTGCTTATTCCCAGTCCTTCCGGGGTAGCTGCCCAGACTATCTGTGAAGTAGCAGTTACTAAGGAGCGATATCGTTCTTGAAGACGCTGATTTTCGGCTTCTGCCAGCTTGCGCTTGTGAATATCGGTGCAGGTGCCAATCCACTCCCGGACGCTGCCATCTTCTTCTATAACGGGCGCACCCCAGACCCAAAAGTAGCGATAGTTGCCATCCTTGCCACGAATTCGGTATTCAATTTGATACATACTCAGGTTTGCTACGGCAGCACTCCAGACTTCTCCGGTGTAGGCGCGATCGTCAGGATGAACGGCATCAATCCAGCCCCCATTTTGCGCTTCAGCTAGACTTTGACCTGTATAGGCTATCCAGCTTGCCAGTTCAAAGCAAATTCCTTGTGGTGTGCTTACCCAGACAATTTGTGTATTAGCAGTTACAAGAGAACGGTATCGAGCTTCACTCTGTTTCAGGATTTGTTCAGTATGTTGGCGTTCCTGCTGAAAGCTTCGAAGGTCGCTGATATCCTCCACACTAGACCAGATCAGTTGCTCCCCATCTTTCTCAATCATCAGTCCAGAGATCCTGACTGGAACCAGATGCCCCTCTTTGTGGATTAACTCCTTCTCATAGGGACCGTAGCGACCAGTTTGTTCTAGGTTCTCTAGCGTAGCTTGGTCGGCGATCGCATAGTTTTCCGGAGTAATTTGCCAGTAGTTGAGATTCAGTGTTTCTGGAACAGTGCGCCCCAAAATTGCAGCATAGGCGGGGTTGATGTTAATTAGTGTCCCATCTGTTCGGCATAGTACTAGCCCAACAGGACATAGTTCAAATAGCTGACTGTTGTATTCATCAAGTTGGTTAAACATGGTTAAGGTTTCTTTAGCGGCGTATTTGGGTAGGGTTAGAACAACAGAACCAAGACAACAAAGTGGCGTAAAGCTTTAACGAAATTGGGTGGCGTTGGAACATCTGGTAAATTTGATCGGGTGATGCACCTTCTACATCTGGACTGTGCTGTGAAAGTCGCTGGATCAGTTGAGTATGGCGGATCAGCAAATCCGTTGGTTTGAGCATTGGAGCTGTTGATGGAATGAAGCCGTCAGCATCGGGAGTGGGGGATGATTCGGTTGTGGGAGTTGGCGAGGCAGAGGTGTTATTTTGTTCTTCCGCAGCGTCTGCCAATGCACAATTTACTGGAATCTGAATCCAGAATTCTGTGCCCTCACCTGGTTGAGAACGACACTTGAGCATTCCCCCATGTTTGTCTACAACAATTTGGTAGCTGATTGCCATGCCTAACCCGGTTCCCTTACCAACATCTTTCGTGGTGAAGAAGGGATCGTAAATGCGGCGGATTACTTCCTCCTTCATGCCTGGGCCGTTGTCGGCAATGCGAATCACAACCCACTGGTTGTCAAGGACTTCAGTGCGAATGGTGATTTGTCCCGTAGGGGGGGGTATTTCTTCATTGCCCATTCCCTCCTCTAGAGCATCAATGGCATTTGCCAGGATGTTCATAAATACTTGATTCAACTTTCCGGGGTAGCATTCAATCAAGGGAAGTTTGGCATAGTCTTTAACTATTTCAATTTTCGGTCGGCGAATAGCCGCTTTCAGGCGATGGTGAAGAATCATCAGCGTCCCATCGATGCCATCGTGGATGTTGACGGCTTTCATTTCTGCTTCGTCATGGCGGGAAAAGTTTTTCAGAGATTGGACAATTTCTACGATGCGACCTGTGCCCAGTTTCATGGAATCTAGAAGTTTGGGGAGATCCTGTATGATAAATTCCAGGTCTATATTGTCTAACTCTGATTCCAGTTCTGGAGGAGTAACAGGTAGGAATTTCTGATACTTTTCCAACAGGTGCAACAAGTCTTGGGCGTATTCGGCAACATACCTTAAATTGCCGTAAATAAAGTTAACCGGGTTATTGATTTCGTGGGCTACTCCGGCAATAAGTTGTCCAAGACTGGACATTTTTTCGCTTTGGATTAACTGAGTTTGGGCCAATTGCAGCTCATGAAGAGCTTGCTGAAGCTTTTTTGTCTGGGCTTGTGCTTGGACGGCTGCTTGAGTGCTCTGCTCGTAAAGTACAGCTTTGTCAATGGCGATCGCTGTTTGAGAGGCAAAGATACTCACAAGTTTCAGGTGTTCGGCTTTGTATGATTCGGTTTTGGATGCCCCAATCGCGATCGCTCCCAGTACCCGCTCTTTGGCTCGTAACGGTACACAAATTATGGCGCTAACGTTTTTTTTCACCTCTAATCGAGGATCGGTTTGCACATCATTGATCAGTTCTGCCCGGTTGGATTGCACAATGTTGCCAATAATTCCCTTACCTGGTTCTGGGTGGCTATCGTCAAAAAACTCCCCAAATTCGGCAATGATTTCAAATGCAGTTGCATCTGGACTCAAAAGCAGAATCATCCCCGCAGACGATTCAATTAATCGACTTAATTCCTGAAGCACGAGTTGAGCAATCTGTCGCGTATCCAAACTTGTTGCGAGTTGAGTCGAGATATCGTCAAACAAATCAATTTCTTGGTATCGCTCCAGCAATTCTATGGCCAGTACTTTCTTCTCAGCTTCTTGCTTGGCCAACAATGAGAGCAAACTTGCAACTAGAATTGCCTGCTCTCCTCCCACAACCCAACCGATGATTTCTCCTGACATTTCGATTGGATATCGGTTTTCGGTAGTTTGCTCCCCAATGCTAAGTAGTTTTGTGCCGTCTACCAGTTCAATATCAAGCGCAATGTTGAGCTGGTAGACTAAGTTATGAAGGAGAGATGGCAACTCTTTTTTGTTGAGAATCTTTCTGAGGCTAACTGGGGACATAAAACACCTCATAAGCAGCAAGTTGCAAATTAACCCCATTCAAGCAAATTGGGTGATTAATTTTATCAATGAAGGCAGGAGATAGAGGGCAATAAGTGAGACAGGACGCTCTTGGGTATTTTCCCCATAAGCGGCTGCGTTCGTGTAGCGTCTTCGTTCGCAAAGCGTGCCCGAAGGGCTTTGGAGATACCCGAAAGGTAGAAGGAAAACAGCCCTCTCTGGAAAAGAGAGAAATTATCATAAAAATCTAGAGATATAATAATTTACTAATTAAGGCTAGCTTTCCCAAAAATATTGGCGATATAACAACGAAGTTGAGCGGTAACAAATACCTTTATACTTCGTAACAAAGGTATACTTTCATTTGTGTAACTTGCTTAGTGTTTTATGACTTACGCAAAACCACAGGCCTAGGGACAATACCTTGCGGGTACTCCATTAGAGAACTCGTAGAGAAGCGGCTACTCTACGAGATGCTCCGCGAATGCGTCTACATGAATTCCCACTACCTGAGAATCAGGATTTTGGCTAAAGTTTTACGTGAATCCTTTTTACGAGATGCTGTTTGCATTCACTACAAGCCTTTAATTATTTACACCACTTTACTTACTTGTAAATTTGGAATTAGCTTTTATTAATATATAGGTGAGCGCATTTTTGATACTGGAATAATCCCATGTCTGGCAAAATATAAATAGGGCACCAAAAGAAACTGCGATCGCAGTCTCTTTTAGTACTTTTAAAAAGTATTGAGATAAGTAGTAGCTTCAGTTAGATCCGAGAATAGCGAAAACGAATTCTTAGTAACCGAAGCCAGCGTAACCACATTTGTGCAGGTTGTTCAAAGAATGTAAAAATATCACCGAAACCTAAATTAGTTTTGTGATGATGTAACCAGTGTCTTTCAGGAGTAGTAACAAATAAAATTTGGCAAAAAATATTTATAAGCTTTGGAGTTTGCCAACCAAGTACACTTATGTGTCTCCACCAGACATGAAACTGACCAAGCAGCAATCCCGAAATAACGCCAATGGGAGAGAAAGACCACAAGACTACTGCTATGAGTACATAAGGCAAAGCTCCTAAGATACCATCTAAAAGAACTTGGGGATTAAAAGTCAAAATAGCGTAGTGGCGGAAGTCTTTTTTCCAGGAGTGGTGCGTTTTTAAATGAAGGCTACCAAAAACGTGCTCGGGTACATGGTAAATAAATGTAGAGAGAAAATCACCAAAAAACAGTAATAACCAAGCAACAGCGATAGCCTCAAGCATTTGTACTCCTCAAGAATAGTTAGAAAACTCCACAGAAAATATGCAAATGTCATGATGTCGGCGTAGACACATGGTTTCCTCCATGCAAGCAGCATTTGTGCTTCTCATGGATCTACGCTCCAGTGAATTTGGCTCAGAGTATATGTAATTGGATCAGTTGCAGTTTCATGAATCTCCAATCCTTAAATGCAGTAAACAGCAACTCCTAATAACCTCCAGTTTGACTTTTAGCTCTGGGTTAATGGTAACAATACATCTAAAACCCGATGGGGATACAGTATTTTACCATAGTTACTACACAATCTTCTTACTAAGGCATACAGCGTAGGCAAAGATTGAGTTAAAGTTAGTACAAATTTAGGTTAAGGCTTTTTTTAAATTGCTAATTCCAAATTGATTGCAATTAAGTCTCAATGATGAATCTAATCAGAGTCACAGAAACAGAGATTGTGCCAAAATAATGTGGGTCATCAAGGTGAGTAAAGCGAGTTTACAATTAAACTCAGATATTGCAAAATTTGGAACATCTATAACTAATATGATTTTTAAGACAGAAGTGAGTAAAACCTAAATTTTGGCCCCTAAAATCAAATTTAAATTCAAATTTTACCTATAAAAATCGGAGCAATACCTAGATTGAGCTACACCTAAGCTAAAATTAGCCCTGACATTATGAGCCTATAATAAAAAATAACCCTGTTTTATCTAAGCAGGTTGGGGCGAAATTGTGAGGAAAATGTCATTATATAAGCGTATTGCTATATACCCTACTTATTTTATAATCTAACAGAAGAAAGAGTTTTATGATTAATTTTTTATCCATAAAAGTTGCGGAAATACCTAAAGATTACCCCGAAATTCAAGCAATTAGACGAGTAGTTTTTCTGGATGAACAAAAGGTAGATCCTGCCTTAGAATTTGATGGCAAAGATGCAATATCTGAGCATTTGGTTGCTTATTTAAATGAAGAAGCTGTTGGTACTGCCAGAATTAGATATTTGGAAGATAAAACTGCCAAGATAGAAAGGCTTGCAGTTTTATCTACAGCTAGAGGGCAAGGTATTGGTACAAAAATTATGGAAAAGGCACTACAGGTTATAGCTAACAAAAATATTACAGAAGTTGTGATTCACGCCCAAGAATACGTGAAAGATTTATACAAAAAACTGGATTTTGTAGAAGAGGGAGAAATCTTTGAAGAAGCAAGCATTCTCCATGTGAAAATGAGAAGGAAAATCTCATCTTCTAAATAATCTATTTATTTTAGTAAGTGGCGATGGCAGCAGGTTAAAAAATTACAATGATTTTAAATACGAAATTGCCTAACCAATAAACAAGGATTTTTCTAGTAAAATTAGCTTAAATATCGCATCAGTAATGACTCTAGCTTAACTGTGCGAATTGGCTTAACAAGATAGTCATTAGCACTAGCTGGTAACTTGTTAATTTCTTTTTCTATAGGTTCGCTCAAGGTCATTATTACAATCGGCGTATCTTTCCAAGAAGGATTTTGTCTAAGGATATTTAGCAAATTTAAGATGCTAGTTTTTTTAGTTAGCTGAAAATCAAAAAAAACTAAATCTGGTTTGAGGCTTTGTACTTGTTTCAAAAAATCGTTTTCATTATCTATCCACTTGACTTTATAGCCTATTGACTCAAGATACTCTTGCAAAACTGTTGCAGTTTTTTCCTCTTCTTCTACAACTAAAATAGTTTTATTTTTGGGGATATCTGGGGAGGAAAAGAAAGTAAACTCTTCTCCCTCATCTCCCTCATCTACCTCATTTTTCCCATCCTCGACTGCTTTCGAAGGTACTGGATTTGGTAAAAACAAAGTGAACTGACTGCCTTCTCCTAAAGTCGATGTAACAGTTACATCTCCACCATGCAAACGCGCTAATTTGCGTGTTAAAGCTAGACCTAAACCAGTGCCTTCATACTGCCTATTGAGTCGGCTATCAAGCTGTTTAAATGGTTCAAATAGAAATTGAAACTGATTTGGGTCTATACCAATTCCAGTATCTGAAACTGTAAAGGTTATTCCTTGAGGTACTTTTTTCACTACCAGCGATACATTACCGACTGGGGTAAATTTAATGGCATTGGTGAGCAGATTGAGTAGCATTTGCTTGATTCGCCGCTCATCGGCAATACAAATATCCTCTTGTAGGTCAATTTTGTAGGTGAGTTTTAGCCCCTTTTCTGAGGCGCGATCGCGCACTGTCCAGATGGCATAATTACATAAATCTGATACTGGTAAAGGTGACAGTAACAATTCTTCTTTGCCTTCTTCTACCTTCGATAAATCAAGGATATCGTTAATCAGTGCCAGCAAATGCTCACCACTACTATATATACAACTCACATATTCGTTCTGCTTTTCATTGAGAGAGCCAACTATTTCTTGTTGTAGTAACTGTGACAAGCCCATAATCGCATTAAGAGGTGTTCGCAACTCGTGGCTCATAGTTGCTAAAAATTCAGTTTTTGCCCGACTAGCAGCTTCTGCTGCTTCTTGAGAGGCACGTAGTTTCAATTCTGTTTCCTTGCGTTCAGTAATATCCTCAATCATCGCTAGAAAAAACTCAGGTTCACCATTGCTGTCTGGTATAACAGAAACAGAGATATGAGTCCAAACTAGGCTACCATCTTTATGTAAGCAGCGTCTTTCCATCTCAATGCGATGTTTATCGACAGCCTGTTCCTCAAGTTTGGAGATTTGGAAGCCGAACCTTGAAGTTTTCCCTGAGTTTTTGCCAATTTCTGACACTAGTTGTTTGTAAAGTTTTAAATCCCCCTTTTGTATGGAAATGTAATCTGTAAAGCGCTTGGCGTATAGTTCTTCTCGGCTGTATCCTAAAATCTCGCACAGTACCGGATTAGTATCGACTATCTGCGCTTTCATATCTATAAGTCCAATACCAATAGAAGAACGTTCAAAAATTGCCCGAAATTTCGCCTCACTCTGTCGCAGTGCTTCCTGTACCACATTCCGCTCGCTTGCTTCTATAGCCAGAGTCACGAAATCTGCAATCGAGCCAGCAAAAGTTTCCTCTTCTAAAGTCCATTGGCGAAGTTCACCTATGTGTTCGTGGCAAACTACGCCTACCAAACGACCCTCTAGCCAAATGGGTGCATCCAGTAGGGACGTGATGCCTAAAACACAAAGATAAGGCTGGGATAATTCTTGGGTTCTTGTATCGTTTATAGCATCATTTGCGGCAATGGTACGTTCTTCTTCTAAAGCCTGGAAATAAGCTGGATAATTTTCTTGTGAAAGCGAGTTACCAAAGCTATGCTCCTTGGTGTTTACATCATATAAATCGATGCATTCAATTTTTGAGCGTTCTTCATTATATAACCACACCCCAACTCGCTTGACTAAGAGCGTCTGAGCAGCAGTTTCTGTAATCTCTTTCAATACTGCATTAAGATTGCCTTGTTGAAATGTCTTGCTTCTTGCCAGTTGTACTAATGTCTGGCTTTGTTTTCGACGACTATTTTCTCTGATTTGTAAAGCCTCTTGGGACTGATTTTGCTCTGCAATATCTCTAGCTGACACCACCTGCATTACTTGACCTCAAGAAGAAATAATTTTGCCTTCGAGTTCTACGCAAAAAGTAGAACCGTCTTTGTATAACTACAATTACTTGGTATGGTTTTTCATAACCGGAAAGTATATTTTTTATAATTTAATTTTTCTAATTCTAGATAACGAGTTCCAAACTAGACTTTGCTAATCACTTTTATTACTTTATGCCAGTAATTTTTGCCAGGGGATAATTAGCATTTACAGTAATTTTACTATCAAGTAATTTCACACAAATATTAAGTAGTATGGTGTTTTGATTCGGGAAATAGAGAGTGGTGTAGTCTATTTATTTTAATTACTTGAAAAAGGCTGTAAGTCAATTTATTGGTTAGTGTTAATATTAATTCATTTTTTTTGGAACTGTACAAAATCAAGCTTACTGAGGCAATGGGACATAAATCCTAAGCTCTGGAGCAACTTCACAGATAATCAATATGATTACCAAAACACTGTTGATTCCCCTAGAGAAAGATACCTAATGGCTAAAATTTTGAGAACATTAAGGTAATGGCAGCTTTTATGGAGGTGGAGCGATGACAGTTAGTAATGTAAGAATTGTTTCCCTGATCCCCGGTGGAACAGAGATTTTAGCGGCACTAGGATTGGTTAATGCTATTGTGGGGCGATCGCACGAATGCGATTACCCTCCAGAAATCCTCGATCGCCCTGTTTGTACCCAAGCACGCTTAGACTCTAATGCCTCCAGCAGCCAAATTAACGATGAGGTGAACGATTTCTTACAATCTGCTCTCAGCATTTATGAAATCAAAACTGATGTTTTAGAGCAGTTGCAGCCTACTCACATTCTCACTCAAGACCAGTGTGATGTTTGCGCTGTTAGCTTAGACGAAGTTGAAAAGGCAGTTGCCACACTCATTGACAGTAAACCACAGATTATTTCTTTACAACCCAATATTCTCCAAGATATTTGGGCTGATATTGAGCGAGTTGGTAATGCCTTCGAGGTAGACTCGGTAAAAGCCTTAGAAAATTTAGAAGCTCGCGTCAAAATTTGTCAGCAAAGAATCCAAGGACTTTCTTTAAATGAACAGCCTACTGTTGCCTGTATCGAGTGGACTGATCCTTTGATGGTTGCCGCCAATTGGATTCCTGAATTAGTTAACTTGGCAGGAGGACAGTCACTATTTTGTTGTACAGGTCAGCCTTCTCCTATCTTGCCGTGGGAAACACTATTAACAACTGATCCAGATGTCATTGTTTTTATGCCTTGTGGCTTTGATTTAAATCGCACTCGCCAAGAAGCCAAATTGTTAACTCAACGTCCAGAGTGGGAAAAACTACACGCTACACAAGCTGGTAGAGTCTACATCACTGATGGCAATTCTTACTTTAATCGTCCAGGACCACGACTGGTAGATTCTCTAGAAATTTTGGCTGAAATTTTACATCCCGAAATTTTCCAATACGGCTACAAAGGAACGGCTTGGGAACTTTTGTAAAGAAGAATTCAGGAGTCAGAATTCAGGAGTCAGAATGGGCTAAACCTTAGCTATCCGCTAACAGGAGTCAGTATGAATTAGAGTCCGGTGGCGTTTTAACTCCATCTCTTCATGGATAGAGTCTTCTGAATTCTCTCTTCTGAGTCCTTTCTCATGGTGTTTCTTCAGAATCCGCCGATGGTTCGTTGTTAAATAACAGCAAGCGTGCAGCAAGGATGGCAAATCCGATCGCAGCGATCGCTTTTAACAAACGTGTAGGTAATAATTCGGCTACTGCTCCCCCTGCTAATGCACCCAACAGGCTAGTCAACAGCAATGCACCTGCTGCACCAAAAAATACTGCACGCGGAGAGTTAGAACGCCCTGAAAGTGCGATCGCTGCTAGCTGACTTTTGTCACCCAATTCTGATAAAAAAACTGTAATAAAGCTCAGTCCTAAGAGATGCCAATCCATATTATTTAGGGGGAATGAGGAATGGGGAATGGGAAATGGGAGTTTCTCCAATGACAAATGACCAATAACTAATGACTAGTAAATACATCCCAAAACAGCATTAGGGAAATTACCAACAACATCACACCTGCTGATTTTTCTACAGTTTTTGGGCTGAGTCGGCTAGCCATCCAACTACCTAAAAGTACACCTAATAAGCTGGTGGTTATCAGCGCCGCTGCCGATCCGAGAAATACCACCCAAGGCGAATGAGATTCTGCACTCATTAATAGGGTGGATAGCTGAGTCTTATCTCCAATTTCTGCGAGAAAAATGGTTACAAAAGTTGTGCCAAAAACTACTAACACTGATTGCTGCTTTGGAGGACTATCGGCAACTACAGGCTGAACTAGCTGGGCGATCGCAGGAGTCAAGTTAAAATCATTGCTGTCTTTCAGTTCTAGCTCGATCTCAGTCTGAGCTATGCCAGAAATCTCCAAAGGTGCAGAGTCAAGTTTCACAAGCAGTAGTTTTGGTTGCTAGGTTATTTTCATATTTCTATCATATTCTCAGATTGTTGTAATAAATTGCAACTACATAAATGGAGATAAAAAAATTATGGGGTGTCTTTGTGTCCTTAGATCCTCCTTACAGCCCAATAGCTTTATCGAAGCGTAGTATTTCTAAGCTGCGATCGCCATATACTCCTTCTATTTGCTGGCGACAGCAGTCAATAGCAAAATCGTTGACTTCTTCAGGTTCAACCCCATACATATCTTGAAAAACTTCTGATTCCACGCGGCAGAAACGAGGACGATCTGAGTAGATGCGACATTCGCGCGTGGTATGGTCGAAATTAACGCACCATCCGCCTTCGCCTACCATGCTGAGGTAGAGTTCTAGTTCTGGTGGAGAGAGATACTCATCTAAATCTGGACGATCTGCTGGATCGAGATTACAGCAGGCTCCACATTGTTTTACACATTGCCAAGTTGCCATTTTGAATTAGGGAGTGGGGAATGGGGAATGGGGAATGGGGAACTTGTACTGAGCGCAGTCGTAAAGCCTGCGGCATAGCTACGCTTAGGGCGCAGCCTCTCGTAGAGAAGTATGGGGAATGGGTAGCAGGAAAGGATTAGGGGACGAGGGGGACAAGGGGAAATTATTGAATAAGCCTCTTCCTTGTCTCCCCCCTCTTCCTTGTCTCTTCTCCATGCCCAATGCCCCTCTGCCTCTTCTGCTCAATCCCCCTATTTTACGTTTTTATGTCTTTTCTTATAATTTTGTTAAGTAAATTAAATCCAACAGGCCATAGACAGATATGATCGATTGCGGGTTTTGTAATTAAGTTATTGAATTTTTTAAGACAATTGGAAGGAGAAAGGGGAAAATGTTTGACGCTGTATCTGACTTGGTTAACGCTTTTACCAGTATCAATTGGGAAGTTATTTTCCAATTGCTGTCCGTGGCGCTAATTGTAATTGCTGGCCCAGTAGTAATCTTTTTGTTGGCATTTCGCAACGGCAACCTATAAGATTTCTGAGTGCTGATTAAGAGTTAGGGGTGAGGAGCGATGCCCTGAGCCTGCCAAAGGGTTAGGAGTGAGTAATTAAATTTTATTCTCAACTCATAACTCATAAATCAGCACTCACAATGTTACAGTCACAAGTGATAAGTTAATTGATAACTCTTAACTTTTAACTGATAACGCTTGAAGTGCAGCTTGAATAATACTGTCATACTGTGGCTGAGAAATATCAACTTCTTTAGCGTTTTGACGATTAGTACCAAGTAAACCGATTATATGTCCTGGCTGCATGACTAACACCTTGCCTTCAGGGTTTTTAATTCTTAATTCTGCTTCAATGCCGTTTTTATAGAAACCACAAGTATAGTTTCGCTGATTGTACTCAAAGT
Organism: Nostoc punctiforme PCC 73102; assembly: GCF_000020025.1. Taxonomy (GTDB): domain Bacteria; phylum Cyanobacteriota; class Cyanobacteriia; order Cyanobacteriales; family Nostocaceae; genus Nostoc; species Nostoc punctiforme. The sequence continues at coordinate 5,892,875 of NC_010628.1, forward strand.
TGGTACTTGACGAAATAGGTGGCGAAGCAAAAAATTTTTGAATCTGAATTGGCAATCTAACACCGATTAACTCTAGCTCGATGGTGGTGTTGCCGTTAAAATAATTTTCTCGCAGTTTGTAAGCTACATCCACTCGCGGCGGTAAGCGGAAGTAGTCGCCCCAACGCCAAGCGATCGCTTTAATTCTGTAATCCTGATTATCAATAGTTTGGGCAATTGTCAGTTTGATGTGACCCTTACCAACGATTTTTTGCTCAACCACTTGAACATTAGCTGTCCAAAAAACTGGATCGGGGTTGTCCATACCGCAAGGATGTAGAGCATTAAGCTGTTGGTAAAGCTGCTGATTGATCTGATCGAGGTTGACTTCGGCATCAATTTTGAGCAGAGGCTTGAGATGCTGGGGTTCAAGACACTGGTTAGCAAACTCAATCAAACGCGATCGCACCATCTGTAAATTTTCTGCTGGTAGAGAAAATCCCCCTGCGGCTTTGTGTCCGCCATATTTTCCTAGTAAATCGTGACAATATTCCAAAGCTTCAAACACATTAAACTCTGGAATTGAGCGTGCAGAACCGCGTATATGTTCCCCATCCTCATAAGTACCGATAAATACAGGAACACCGTAGCGTTCTACCAAGCGGGAGGCGACAATCCCAATAACGCCGTGATGCCAATTGGGTTGAACAACAATTAATACACGATCTTGTTGTAGAGATGTAACAAATTCTGATTCTACATAAGCGATCGCTTCTTGTTCAATTTGCTGACACATTTCCTGGCGAGAAGCGTTGATTTGTTCGCACTGCATTGCTCTTTCCAGCGCCACCCCCATATCATCTGTAGTCAGCAATTCAATCACAGTCTGGGGATTACCAATTCGACCGATAGCATTAATTCGTGGTCCCAAGCGAAACCCGATATCTTCAGGCTTGAGCGATTTTGGATTTTGGATTTTGGATTTTGGACTTGTACTGAGCGAAGTCGAAGTATTGGCAATTTCCTCCCCTGCTCCCCTGCTCCCCTGCTCCCCTGCTCCCCCTGCTCTCTCCTCTCCCCTCGCTTGCACGCCACCTACCTGAATCAACGCCTGTATCCCAGCTAAGTTGGATTTGGGTAAATGCTGTAAACCACGTTTCACCCAACGGCGATTTACGCCAGTTAAGGGAGCTAAATCTGCGATCGTTCCTAGTGTAAACAGTGCTAGCATCGGCTGGATCAATCCCTTCGTCTCGCCTAGCTGTTGTGCTAAAGACACTGCCAAAATATAGGCAACACCAACACCAGCAACACCCCTATAGGGTGAGGATTCTGCTATTAGCTTAGGGTTGAGGATAGCATTAGCTGGCGGTAATTTTTGGGGGATATCGTGGTGGTCGGTGATAATAACTGCAAGACCAAGTTCTCTAGCTCTAGCAACTGGTTCAAACGCAGAGATGCCATTATCTACAGTCAGAATTAATCCCACACCTTCGCTGTGAAATTCTTCAACTATGCGTTTATTGATACCGTAGCCTTCGTGCATCCGGCTGGGGATAGCATAATCTACCTGTGCGCCTAAAGTGCGGAGACTACGTAAAAGTAGAGCCGTGCTGGTCATTCCATCAGCATCGTAGTCACCACAAATAGCAATTTTTGTTTGAGAAGCGATCGCATTTTGCAACAACTCCAAACTAATCGCCAAATCTGGGAAATCTTCTAATGGCGAAGGTAAGACTAATGACTCTGGCTCTAAAAATGCTTGTGCTTGTTCTGGTGTTTCCATACCCCGATTAATCAACAACTGGCTGATAATGGGCGAAACATTGATCAAAACCGCCAGTTTTTGGGCAAATTCTGGTTTTTGTGGATAAATTTGCCAGCGCTGATTAGGTAAGCGCCTGGTAGGTTTTGAGAATTCAGATACAGGTCGGTCTAGCACAATACAAGTTAGAATTTACTTAGTTATGAGTGTTGAATTGAAAGTTGTTTCTTAACTCATAACTAATAACATTAATTTGCTGTCTAAAACACGTTTATTCTACCATCATCCATAATATACAAAGAGCGATCGCCCGGAGAGCGCCAAGTCGGACGGAGTTCCAGCCGCAATGTGCCAAAGTTAGGTTTCGAGACAATTGCTTGTAGTGACAAACCCTTTTCGCTCCAAAATATCAGAGATGTATTTGGCTCTGTACCTTCTATTTGTTCTAAACTTAGTTTCTGCCCTGGACTCAAAGTCATTGCATCAGTCCCAGAGGGTTTTTGGATTTTGATGATGTTAGGTGTGCTATTTATCACTTCAACTCGGATGTGTTGCCCAGGTGTAAACTGAATTGGATGCGACCCACACTTAGAGGCACAAGTTCGAGCTAAGGTAGCACTGGGATTATTGATTGATGCTACTAAAACCGTAGCTGCAACTAAAGCAAATGACAGAGGCTTAAACATAATACACAGTATAAGTACTAAACTGAAATGTTACTTCAATTTAGTACTATTAAGCCTCAGCATATTTTCCAGAATTAAGCTAATGCAAAGCAACATCAGCTCATCATTCATCGATAAGCGATTTAATCGTGATTTAGCCAGTCGTCGAGTTGTTGTTGAGTCACCACTGGGTGCGTCGCTTCGCTATGCTAATTGGACTGGTGTAAGCCATAATCAAGACAGAATTAGGAATCAGGAACACAGAAGTGAATCATGCACATCCTATCCCTTCATTATCCCGATGGCTTACTTATTACCTCCGGTAAATCACCCCAAGCCTTAGAAGCAGAACTCACATTTTTGCTCGCAGTCAAACTATTTGAGCTACGCTGACTATCGCTTGGTAAAGCCGCCGCCTTTTGCAGCATGAACAAACCGCAGTTCATGTACGAACTAGGACGTTTGCAAATCCCTGTTATCAACTTAGATGATGACCAAATCGCCGACGAATTGCGCGATGATTAACTAGTCCACTCCAGATAGTACGGTACTTTTGGATGATGCTCAAGCACGAAGGATCGCAGAACGCTTAGGAATTCGCCGGATAGGTACTCTTGGCATTTTGCGTAAGGCGAAAAAAGCAGGCTTGATTGTTGAGCTTAAAGTATATATTGAGCAGTTACGCACTAATGGAATTTATATCCGATCTAGCCTCATTGATGCAGTGCTACGGGATGTCGGAGAAATAGACTAATCGCGGGTTCAGATAAAACTCAAGCAAAATTTTTTGAGTGTTATGCAGCATAGGGTGACTCTTCTACGCATTATAGATTGAGTCTGTAGTGCGATCGCTATTTTAGTGAGTCTGGTATCACAAAACAAAACTCTGTACAAAGTTTTAACTTATTGTACAAGGTTGTCTATTATCCTAAATACTTGGGACAAGCTCTTTAACCGAAACGTCCACTGATATAGTCTTCAGCTTCTTTAGTTTGAGGAGAACTGAACATCTGGGCTGTCGGATTAAATTCAACTAATTTTCCGCGACGTTTGCCATACTCGTCAATTTCTGTATTGAAGAAAGCTGTGAAATCTGCCACTCTGGAAGCTTGCTGCATATTGTGTGTCACCATGATGATGGTGTATTGCTGCTTCAGTTCTAAGCAGAGTTCTTCTACTTGGCGGCTAGAAATTGGGTCGAGAGCAGAACATGGTTCATCCATCAATAATACATCTGGCTTCATTGCGATCGCACGGGCTATGCAAAGTCGTTGCTGTTGTCCGCCAGATAATGCAGTACCTTTCTCTTTGAGTTTGTCTTTGACTTCATCCCAGATAGCAGCACGTCTGAGAGAATCTTCCACCAATTCATCAACGTTACCTTTGTAACCGTTAGCACGCGGCCCAAAAGAAATATTTTCGTATATTGACTTGGGGAAAGGATTTGGTCTTTGAAAAACCATTCCGACTTGGCGGCGTAATTTGACAGAATTTATCTTAGGATCGTAAATATTGCGATCGCGGTAATTCAGTCTACCCTCAACCTTAGCTCCAGGGATTAAATCATTCATCCGGTTGAAGCAACGCAGTAAAGTACTTTTACCACATCCTGAAGGCCCAATAAAAGCAATAATTTGTTTTTCAGGAATCTTGAGATAGACATCTAAAAGTGCCAGAAATCCACCATAGGAAACTTTCACACCTTCAACATCGAATACGCTCTTATCATAGTCGATTGTGGCACTATCTGATTGACTTCTACTACTATTGCTATAAGTCATTTTTCGTTTCCCCTAATATTTGTGAATGTATCCAATTAGATATTTAATTACCTAACGTATTGAGAAGCGTTGTCTAATATAAATTGCTACACCATTTAAAACTAAAATCAGGAGTAACAACGCGATAATTGTCGCTGCTGCTGCATCAGCAAAACCCGGTTCAGGACGAGTGATGTAACTGTAAATTTGAATGGGTAATGCCATAAATCTCTGAAACAAACCGGGGTCAAAAGTGAGAAAACCCACAGCACCGACAACAATTAGAGAGGCTGCATCACCAATAGCGCGGGATACAGAGATAATCACGCCTGTCAAAATACCGGGAATAGCATAAGGTAAAACATGACTGCTGATAGTGCGCCATTTTGTAACACCTAACCCATAAGAAGCATTTCTCAGGGAATCTGGGACGGCGCGAATTGCTTCTCTAGCTGTCACAATAATTACTGGTAAGGACAACAAAGATAAAGTCAACGCGCCAGAAATTAAAGCGGGGCCGAACCCAAGCAAATAATTGAAAACTCCTAAACCCAGCAATCCATAAACAATAGAAGGTACACCCGCCAGATTACTGATGTTAATTTCAATAATCGCTGTCCACCAAGCTTTAGGTGCATACTCTTCTAGATATAATGCTGCTCCAACACCAATGGGTACAGTAACCAAAATTACAACTGTTCCTAAAAGAACACTGCTGATAATTGCAGGACGAATACCACCTTGGTCAGGAAAACGAGAAGGAGTTTCTGTGAGAAAACCGGGTGTTAAAAATCTGCCTAATCCATCTCGAAAAATATCAAAAAGTAGCAATACTAGGATAAATAAACCAATTAATAATCCTAATAAAAAAATTACTTCAAATACTTTTCCTAAGGTCTCCCTACTTTCAACATTATCGGTAAATTCTGCTGCCGAATCTAGAGAATCATCTTGTTGATAACTTGTAGCCATACTTATTAATCGTATTTTTCTTTAAAGCGATTTGCAACCCAGTAACTAACAATATTCAAAGCTAAGGTAATTACAAACAGAACAGCACCTACAGCATATAAAGTCTTGAAATTGAGACTACCACGTGGGCTATCTCCACCAGAAATTTGTGCCATGTAAGCTGTCATTGTTTCTATTGATTCCGCAAAATTAACAGTCAGCTTTGGCTGTAGTCCGGCGGCAATTAGGACAGTCATTGTTTCACCCACAGCGCGAGAAATACCCAATATAATTGAGGCGATGATTCCTGAAAGTGCGGCTGGTAGAACTACTTTAAAAATGGTTTCCAATTTAGTGATACCTAAAGCATAAGATCCTTCTCGCAAAGAGCGGGGAACTGCTTTAATAGCATCTAAGCTGATAGAACCAACAGTAGGGGTAATCATTACACCCATCATTAAACCTGCGCTCAAAGCATTGAATATTTCCAGAGGGATAATATGCCGTAACAATGGTGTGACAAACAATAGCGCAAAGTAACCATAGACTACTGTTGGTATTCCTGCCAAAAGTTCTACTGCTGGACGTAAAACTGCTGCCACTTTTGGTTGAGCATACTCACTTAAATAAATGGCCGAAGATAAACCCAAAGGAATAGCAACTGCCATTGCAATAGCTGTAGTCAAAAAAGTGCCATTAATCAAGGGCCAAACACCAAAATGTCTATCTGCAAATAGAGGTGTCCATTTAGTATCAAGAAAGAATTGGGCAAAGGAAACTTCTTGGAAAAAACCAAATGTCTCTTGAAAGATAATTACGACAATACCAAAGGTAGTTAAAACAGAAACTAAAGCACAAGCAAATAAAATTACTGCAACAATCTTTTCAGAGATATCTTCAGATGGATTTTTATCCAGTGACTGTCTAGAGAGTAAATAAGGATCTTCTTGAGAATTGATATTTTGCATAAACAGTTAAGTTTGAACTCTACTCAGACTACAATAACTGCAACTTTATTTAAATAAAGTTTGTGATGGGTTCACCTGGTTTTGCTTTTTTAAACTTTGTCCCAGTTTCACCCGTAGCAAATTTTTGTTTAACCTTGACATAAGCTTCATCGGGTAATGCCACATAACCAACACTATCTACCCACTTCCAAGAATTTTCTAGATAAAAATCTACAAATTCTTTGACTGCTGGCTTTGTATCTAAAGACTTTTTACTGACATAGATAAACAGAGGACGAGATAAAGGTGTGTAGATGTTTTTGATCACATTATCTACTGGCACTGGTTTTTCGCACTTTCCAGTAGGACTTTCTACAGCAACCAGATTGAGTTTTTCTTGGTTTTGAATGTAATAAGATATCCCGACATAACCCAATGATGAGACATCGCCGGATACTCCTTGTACTAAAAGGTTTTGATTGTGGCTGGGAGTGTAATCTGTGCGGCCATTTTTGGCTTTACCTGTAACAGCTTGAGTCATATAATCAAAGGTTCCAGTATCGGAAGCTGGAGCATACAGTTTCAGCTTTTGGTTAGGAAATTTGGGATTAACTTGATTCCAATTTAAAATTTTACCGTCTGATTTAGCACCCCAAATTTTTCCCAATTCTTTAATTGTTAGACATTTGGCGAAGTTATTTTGACGGTTAGCAATCACAGCGATACCATCTAAAGCTATAGGTAACTCGACAAAATCAATATTCTTACTTTTACATTTTTTGATTTCTTCATCTCGAATGGTACGAGAAGCACCGGCAATATCAATATCACCATTACAAAATTTACTGAAACCACCACCAGTTCCACTTGAAGCAACGCTAACTTTTGCTTCAGGTTTCACCTTTTCATATTCTTCTGCAACTGCTAAAGAAACAGGAAAACCTACAGCAGCACCGTCAATACTCACTTGACTTTTTAATTCCTGTCCGCTATTACAAGCCGTGATACTGCTAGTAATCAGCATTAAGAAGGTGAGTAAAAAGCCATCTTTCAATCGGCTATGAAAGCTCATAAATTATGAATTGGTGTAAAATTATTGAAAATTATTTATGCTTGGCTAGCTGCTAGAAAAATATAGATATCATGCTTTGCTGGCAGCTTGAACTTTGTCAAAAATTGCCCCATCCCCAAAAAACTTTTTCTGGATAATATCCCAGCCACCTAAATCTTGAGATGTGAATAAAGTTTTAATTGGCGGAGGTTGTGAGGCTACTTCTTGGGTAACTGTGGGGTTAACAGGACGATATTGTAATTTTGCAAATTCCCGTTGAGCTTCTGTTGAGTAAAGAAAATCAACAAAGGCTTGTGCAACTTCTCTTGTACCGTGCTTATCAACGTTTTTATCTACTATTGCTACAGCATTATCAATGGAGATATTCACTTGGGGTACAACATAAGGCAACTTAGCCCCATTTTTACCCGCCAAAATTACCTCATTTTCGTAGTTAATTAAAACATCTCCCTGACCTTTTTGGAAGAATAAATCGCTAGCCTCACGGGCATCTTTCGTTAAAATAGGGGTATTTTTATAAACTTTAGTGACATAATCTAGCGCTGTTGCCTCATCACCGCCTGTTAGAGTTACCGAACCCCAAAAAGCCAAGAATTCCCAAATAGCAATACCAGAAGTTTTTGGGTTAGCTGCAATCACTTTCACGCCATCTTTTGCCAAGTCTGCCCAAGTATTGATGCCTTTGGGATTGCCTTCGCGAGTGACGATCGCAGCAACCGATCTACTAACAATACCATTTCTCGGAGCTTTGGTTTCCCAACCCGATTTAATCAAACCTGCTTGCTGAATTTTGCTGACATCCAGAGGAAGCGCCAAATGTACTATATCTGCTTCTTGGGAACCAGCAATCACAGCCGCCGCTTGAGCTACAGAACCACCATAACTCTGCTCAAATGTGACGTTTTGGTTATGTTCTTGCTTCCATTTTTCGACAAATTTGGGGATTATCTGGTCATGAGCCGCTTTGGTGACAGAGAAAGAAACGAGTTTCAATTTGACATCATTTTTGCTAGCTGAACTGCTTCCAGAGCAGGAGGCAACTGTTATACTCAAAAAAGCACCTACTAGAAAGAGACTCACAAAGCTTTGCACAGTGTGTCTATTCAACCAATTTCTAATTGTCTGTTGATATGAGAGTTGTATAGTATGCAATGCTTTCATGACATAAGACTGCATTCTTTCAGTTAGCAATTTACTCAAATGTGCCGTTTGTTGCGACTCGCTCATCAGAATTCACCCCTAAATCTACGGTATTTCTAAACAGATACCGTATTAGAAATTATAGGGTATATAGAATAATATTTATCATCTGGCTTCAATTTTTTTATGAGTAGCAACACTAGGGCCTAAACTTTGCGTTCTGCCAAACTTCAAAAAGCTGATTTGTCTACAGCATACATACATTGTTTTTGTATAGAATTGCCACAATAATTGATTACTAAGAATTGGGGAGAAGCTAAAAAAGTTTCTCCCTTTTTGTCCATAAAAGACCTCTTTCTGGTTTTATTACGCAAAACCTGTCCCTCTCAGAAGCAGAGAGGGAGAGAATTGAAGTTTAAAGAAGTTCGTTGCCCTTACGTAACATTAGTTCAGTTGGTGGCTGAGGCAATTCTCAAAAATCGATATAATTCGTAAGATTGATATAAGTATCTTCACTAGTAATTTAGCCGTATACTCTACTCGTATTGTTACAACCAGCTTAGGATAGACTAAAAGCACTTTTTGCAAAATAATGGTAGAAAAAATCACAGCTGTGTTTAATGGCAAAGTCTTCTATCCGGCTGAACCGATCGCACTGCCAATCAATACCCGCGTGCGAATCAGTATTGAAATTTTACCGCCAAGCGAACACGAAACGGTGTCATTTCTGCAAACGGCGCGATCGCTCAACCTAGATGGGCCACCTGACTGGTCTAGCAATATAGATAAATATTTGTACAGTAAGTAAACTTCTCATGCATTCTGAAGTCTTTCTTGATACATCATTTGCCATTGCTTTATCTGCACCGAGCGATCGCTTGCATGACCGAGCCTTACATCTGGCTAAAATGTTACAAGCGGCAGAAACTCATTTGGTGACAACACAGGCGGTAATGTTGGAAATTGGCAATGCCTTATCTCAACAACCTTATCGTCAGGCGGCAATTATATTATTAAATTCTTTAGTAGCAGACTCCAAAGTAGAAATTGTCCCTCTCTCTCAAGAACTTTACGAACGTGCTTTTGAGCTATATCGGGAACGAACTGAGAAAGAGTGGGGATTTGTGGATTGCGTATCTTTTATTGTGATGCAATATAGCGGAATCACTGAAGCACTGACTGCTGATGAGCATTTTCAACAAGCAGGATTTCGAGCTTTACTGCGAGAAAGCTTGCCTTAAGAGCCAATACGGTTCAGTTCAGGATAATTGTAGTAGCACGATAAGCTTAATTTGAGGGTTGAATAATAGAATAGACATCTCCCAAAAAGAATGTAAAGACGTTGAATTGCAACGTCTCTACAAGGGTTTCAAGTAACGTATAATTAATTTCTGGAAATGTCTAATGGTATTATTTAGGACTTTATAGGTTTTTTAAACCCAGTGTTTTAATGGCTGACGCACTAGTAGCGACTGTTGTGTTAGCTTCCTGTTTTCTGATGAGACTTCAGTAGGGATCTTAAACTGGAACGATTATCAAAATATATAGTTAAGAATCCCATTGCCTTAAGAGAATGTTTGAAAAGTCTGTAGTAGTGTATCAAAATATTTGTTTACCCCACCCTAACCCTCCCCGTATGTATTGGGGAGGGAACTGGATTATTTAGTTTCCCTCCTTTCCAAGGGGAGATTAAGGGGGGTAAAAATGTGATTTCACAGCCAACCACTTTTAAAACAACCTCTAAGCTAGGGAATGTTGAAACCCAAGAAAATTATTATATGAATGCTGAAGAATTTTTAAACCAAGGATTGAACCATAGTTTGCAAGGCGATTATCAAGAAGCGAACGCAGCTTATACCCAGGCAATCAAGCTCAACCCTAACTTTGCTGAAGCTTACCATAATCGAGGAATTATTCTTACCGATCAACTCAAAGATTATCGTGGTGCGATCGCAGATTTTAATCGGGCTATAGAAATCAATCCTAATTTTGCCACAGCCTATTATCACCGGGGTAATGCACATTACTTTTTAGGCGATTATCAAGGAGCGATCGCAGATTATAATCAAGCATTAGAAATCGATCCCAATCTCGCCCAATTTTACCACAGCCGGGGTAATGCCTACTTTGCCTTAGAAAAATACGACAAAGCGATCGCTGACTATATCCAAACAATAGAAACTAGTACCCAGTTAGCTGATAATATCAATATTGATATTGCTAATGCTTATCATAATCGGGGTGTAGTTTGTTTTGAAAAGGGCGATCGTCAAGGAGCAATCGCAGATTTTCAACAAGCTTTACAGTGGTATCCCAATTTTGCCGCAGCTTACAGCAATCGGGGTAATATTCACCATATCTTAGGAAATTTCAAGGAAGCGATCGCCGATCATGACCGAGCATTACAATTAGATCCGAAGTTGGCGGAGGCTTATCATAATCGAGGTAATGCCCACTACTCTTTAGAAAATTATCAAAGTGCGATCGCAGATTACAACCGCGCTCTAGAAATCAATCCCAGGTTTGCTGGAGCATATTACAACCGGGGTTTGGTTCTAGCTCATCTCAAAGAATATCACCGAGCAATTGAGGATTTTAATCAAGCGCTAAAGTTCAATCCTGATGATGTGCAAGCTTATTGTGAACGAGGTCTTGTCCGTAGTACCCTTGAAGACTATGAGGGTGCGATCGCCGATTATGATCGAGCGTTACAAGAAAATCCGACTCTAGCTTTAGTATATGGCTTTCGGGCCAATGCTCTCCGCCGACTGGGAGACTATCAAGGCGCAATTGAAGATAGCAATCGGTTATTACAACTCAATCCTAGTTTAGCTGAAGGATATTGCGATCGCGCTGCGGCTCGTCGTTCTTTAGGAGATCATAAAGGAGCAATTAAAGACTACGATCGGGCATTACAGATTAACGATCAATTAGCCGCAGCTTATTATGGTCGTGGAATTGCCCGTGAAGCTCTGAAAGATTTACAGGGAGCAATTGATGATAATACCCAAGCGATAGAGTTGGTTCCTGAATTTTCGCAAGCGTATTGTAATCGAGGAAATACTCGTCGTCTTTTGGGGGATGAACAAGGAGCGATCGCAGATTATAATCAAGCATTAAAAATTAATCCCGATTTAATTGAAGCATATTACAATCGCGGTTCAACGCATTACGCTTTAGAAGCTTATGAAAGTGCGATCGCAGATTACACGCAAGCTTTACAAATAAATCCTCAATCTGCTGCATTTTACAGCGATCGCGCTAATGCCCGCTATGCTCTAGAAGATTATCAAGGAGCAATAGAAGATTACAGTCGGGCGATCGCGATCGACTCCAGCTTTGCCGAAGACTGGTACAATCGGGGTCGTAGTCGTTCTCTATTGGGAGATTTACAGGGAGCGCTCACAGACTTAAACCAAGCCTTACAACTTCAGCCTCATTGGGCTTCAGCTTACATCCTGCGAGCAGATGTCTACCAAAATCTGGGTGATTCTCAAGGAGCAATTGCGGATTTCCAAAAATCCGCAGATTTGTATTACCAAGAGGGAAATGTTCAGTATTATCAACAAATTATGGAGCTAATTCAACAGCTTCAATAAAGGGATTGGGAATTGGGCATGGGGGAGATAAAAATTACCTCTCTCCCCATTCCCCACTCACTATTCCCTTGTTTATTCAAAACGGAAGCGTTTCATGAAGCGGCGGTCAATGCAATCTTTGTAATGCCACAAGAGTTTATGAGGTGGTAAAGTAAAGATGCCTTTGGTTGCGATCGCTTTTCCATCTCCTGTACCAATTAGACTTAAATATTGTTGCTGCGGCTTATAGGGTTTGAGCGATTTCCCTAATATAATTCGCTGCAAATTATTAAATAAAGGTTTACCTTGTCTAACAGCAAATACCCCAGCTTTTGGACGCGGATAATTTAACATTGTGGCGATGTCACCAGATGCAAATACCTGCGGGTGCGTTTGAGATTGTAACGTGTCTTCTACCAGAATAAAACCTTGCTCATCAGTTCCTAATCCCGCAATTTTTAACCATTCGGGTGCTGAAGCTTGTGTTACCCAAAAAATTTTATTACACTCTACTCTCAAACCAGAGTTGCACTTAATTTCAAATGTTTCTCTAGTTTCCTTGGAGTTTTTAGGTGCGATATTACACACATTTTCTCCAAGATATAGCTTAATACCCCGCTCGGTGAGAATCTGCTGAAGTTGATGCCGTACTGATTGATGATAATTGGGCATCAGTTGTATGTTACGCTGAAATAAATGAATTTCCAGATTTTGAATTGGTTGTTGATTTTGATGTAAAATCTGATGTAAATGAGATTGCATCGCCAACGCCAATTCTACACCGCCAGCACCTCCACCTGCGATCGCAATCCGAATTGCTTCTTGAGGATTTTTACCTACAGCTGCAATTAGTTCATACCAATGTTCCAATAGCTGGGATACTGGTTTAGCTGCGATCGTATATTCTGCTGCTCCTGATACAGACACTCTGGCCGGAGTGCTGCCAATATCAATAGACAGCACATCAAAATCTACCGCCAATCCGTTAGCACAGAGAACTTTGTTGTTTTCCAAGTCTAGGGCAACTACTCTGTCAATATACAAATTTGCTTGAGCAAAGTTAGCCAATGGTTTCAAATCAATATGACATTCATCATGGGTGTAAAATCCAGCAATATGTCCTGGTAACATTCCAGAGTAGGCTGTCTTTTGATTTGCAGTAATCAACGTCAAACGCACTCCGGGTAACGGCTTCATTCCAAACATTTTCAGGGCAATTGCATGGCTGTGACCGCCACCAATCAGCACTAAGTCTTTAAACATAGTATGTTGACAGTAATCATTAATTATTTTCATACTGTAAAAAAAAATTCATCAATTAATAACAGTCAATTAGTAAAAATATGTCTGGGGATACAGGCTTTCCAAAAACAAGTTAACCAAACTCAGGATAAGTCCCCAAAAGAGCATTTAAGAAGAGCAATTGAACAACTAGAAAGTAATACAATAGAAAACAGTCTAGCTGTAATTAATGATTTAGAGCTAATTGCCAAAAATCATCCACAGTACCACTGGATAATTATGAACATTCTTACTATTTTTATCCGAAACAATACTCTTTATATACCTCAAGAAGAAGTAACGATTAATCTGCTAGAAAAAGTTCGTCTAAATATTCAAGCAGCCCTTAGCGTTATCGCTAAAAGAGATATAAATAAAGACCCAGAAAATGAGCAGCTTGATTTAAGTTATATCGATATGAGAGGAGCAAACCTGAATAAGGCGAATCTACAACAGACAAATCTTTATCAAGCTAATCTTGCTGGGGCGAACCTTACAGAAGCTAATCTTGCAGGAGCAATTCTCAGTGCAGCTAACCTCGAAGGTGCGAACTTATATTTAGCTAACCTCGAAGGGGCAATTCTTAGTGCAGCAAACCTAAAAGGAGCTAACTTAAAAGGGGCTAACCTGCATTGTGCAAGCTTATATCTAGCTGATTTACATGGGGCAATTCTCAATGATGCCATACTTGATGGGGCTAACCTTAGAGAAGCTAAATTCTCTGAGTAAAACACCAGTCCTGCAAGGCGAAAGTTAAAATTAAAAAGCTTATAGGGTAGGATTTTCACCAATTTTCAGTAATTGTTCAATTTTCGCCTTAATCTACTACTATATTCGATATTATTACCTAGTTAAAGAGGTCTTCTGACACCTATTATAATTTTCTGCTAAATGCTATACTATTTTTTCCAAACATCTAAGTAATAATTCTAAGTTGTAAGGAAAATCTTTACCATGTCTTCTAAAAAGACAGACACTCTGTTGAATTGGTTGATAACTATAACAGTTATATTTGGCTGCTCATTGATTGTAATTTTCTTTGCTTTATCCAGTATTAAAGAATTGTCAATTCAGGAAAAAATTCAGTACAGAAACCAAGCTTTAACAACTGCTGCAATAGTTTTTCTGGCATCGGCGGCAATGTTTAATACCTATTACGCAGCAAAGCGGGTCCAAGCGATGCAGAAAAATGCGATCGCAGCTGAGAAAAACCTCGAAATTGGCCTTCAAAATGCCAAACTCAATCAAGATAGATTGATTTCAGAACGCTTTATGGGGGCAATTTCCCAGCTTGGTCATGATAAAGTTGAAACCCGAACAGGTGCAATTTATGCCTTAGAAAGAGTTGCTCAGGATTTTCCTAAAGAACACTGGACAATCATGGAAATCCTTACTGCCTTTGTGCGAGAAAATGCAGCTATCCAGCAGGTGAAGGTTGAGCAACAAAAGCCGGAATATGCACCAGATGCTTATTCAGGTAGGCGTAGAGGTGGGTCGCGTCCGACACAGCAGTTAGAGCAAAATCTCCATGAAGAATTTCCAACAATCCGCACTGATATTCAAGCAGCCCTAACTGTTATCGGCAGGCGTAATTTACTCGAAGACCCAAAAGATCAGAAACTTGATTTACGTCATATCGACATCAGACGAGCAGACCTGCTAGGAGTTAACCTACAACAAGCAGATTTACGTGGTTCTGACTTGAGCGGGGCTGACTTGCGTGGAGCCGACTTGAGTGAGGCTGACTTAAACGGCGCTAAACTCATTAGGTCTATTCTCTATGAAACCAAATTACTACAAGCCAGCCTCTGTGGAGCTAATCTATGTTGGGCTAATCTTAATCGTGCTAATCTCTCAGGGGCTAACCTGCGTTCAGCCAACCTTTCTGGAGCAAGTCTGCGTATAGCGAATCTCCAAGGAGCAAACCTCTATAAAGCCAACTTGCAACAAGCAACTTTGAAAGTCGCCAATCTCTCTGGCGCAAAGCTGTTTTTAGCCAACTTGCAAGGTGCAAAACTGGGTAAAGCCAACCTAAATCTAACGGGTTTGATAGGTGCTAATCTTTCAGGGGCTAACCTGAATGGAGCCAACCTTTCTGGGGCTAACTTGAATGCAGCCAAACTCCACCAAACAGAAGTCTATTTTGCCAATCTCTCAGAAGCCAGTTTAACGGAAGCTGACCTGCATCAGGCAAACCTGATTGGAGCCAACCTGCATAGAGCGACCTTTTATCAAGCTAACCTGACTCAGGCAAACCTGATGGGAGCTAACTTCTTAGAAGCTGACCTCAGTGATGTCAAACTGGAAGGGACAATTTTAACAGGGGCTAAAAACTTAGAGTTGCATCAGATTAGAAAGGCACTTGGCGATCGCACCACTCGCCTACCTGATTATATAGAAGCACCAACAGATTGGCGGCAATCAGGTTGAGTTAACGCAGCATCAGTTAGTTATTTGGGCGCATTCTACCGTTTTCACTCAGCTTATTTTTCCAGACTCCAACCCAGTGCTAAGGCTACTTCAGCAGCTAATTCTAGCGGATTAAATGGTTTAGCGATCGCACCAATCATTCCCATCTGATTATAACGACGGCGATCGGAAGCCTGGATTTTGGCAGTTAACAAAATTACGGGAATTTTTTTAGTTACCGGATTAGCTTGTAACTTTTCAAAGGTGGCAATCCCATCCATATCTGGCATCATTACATCTAGTAAAATCGCATCTGGTTGGTAAGTCTCAGCTTTCATTATCCCCTCTTCACCTGAACTCGCTGTTTCAACTTTCCAGCCTGCAACCGTTTCCAAGCAAATCTTGGCAACTTCTTGAATATACTGCTCGTTATCAACCACTAGAATTTGCTTTGTTGCCATCAATTGCTATCCTCTTATTTGGTTGTGATTCAATACTTCTCGCTTTGTGCATTTTTAACTCGGAATCAGGTTTGGGGTAAAGGTTTTTTCTGTCCCTTTCCCCTTTTCCCTTTTCCCCAAAATCCGAGAAGTATTGGGTTTTGATTAATGCACTGAAGTAACTCCATCAATCGTTGTTCAAATTCCTGGGGGTAATACGCCCTTTAGTCAAAAATTCTGCATCTTGACTTGCGTGGCTATTTATGATTTGGTCATGACGACTATAAATTACAGGAATATTGGAAGAGTTTTGTAAATCAGTATGTGGGAAAGTCCCAAACAACGGCAGAGTGACGTAAAAAGTACTACCTTCGCCCAATATACTCTCAGCCCAGATGCGTCCGCCGTGCTGTTGCATAATGCTTTTACAAATTGCCAAACCTAAACCAGTACCATCATGGTTACGTGAATCTGAAGAGTCAACTTGTTGAAAGCGTTCAAATATACTCTCAAGTTTGTCAGTTGGGATACCGCGTCCGGTGTCTTTGATGGTTAACAAAACTTCATCGCCTTCTTGTTGTGCCCCCAACCAAACCGTAGATCCAGCAGACGAAAATTTAATGGCGTTACTCAGTAGGTTAGTTAAGGTTTGGACAATGCGATCGCAATCTGCCAATACTTGACCGGATAGAGCAGAAATGGATAGTGTCACTCCGGCTTTGTCAGCCAAAGGCTGGATGACATTTACTGCTTGAGTAATCAAATCAACGATATTGCAGATTTCTGCTTCCATCTTCGCCTTACCCGACTCAATCCGCTCAATGTCTAGAATGTCGTTGATTAAACGTACTAGGCGTTCGGTGCTATCAGCAGCAATTTGCAACAGACGTTTTCCCTGCTCTGAGTCTGTCGGCAGCAAACCACTGGCTAGCATTCCGAGAGAGCCGTAAATCGAAGTTAAAGGTGTGCGGAGTTCATGACTAACAACAGAGACAAACTCGTCCTTCATCCGTTCGATTTGCTTGCGCTCTGTGACATCTCGTAAGATGACCGTATAAAATATCTCATCACCCATATCTATTTTAGAGATAGAAGCTTCTGCTGGAAACTCACTTCCATCCTTTCGGCGACCATAAATTTCACGCCGTTCTCCCATGCGCCGGGCAACATTGGGAGATTGCCCAAAGTCCGCTACGTGTTGACGATGTGCTTGGAAAAAGCGCTGCGGTAAGAGTAAATCAAGACCTTGGCCAATCACTTCCTGGGCACAGTAACCAAAAATCTTCTCTGCTCCTTGATTAAACAAGGTGATATTGTGGAACCCGTTGATAGAAATAATTGCATCATCAGCAATATCTAAAATTCGGGCAAATCGGGCTTGAGAAAACCGTAATTCTTCCTGCGTTTGCTGACGTTCATCAAGTTGTGACTGCAACTGCTGATTCACACTTATTAACTCGGCAGTTCGCTCTGCTACCCTCAACTCTAGTTCATTGATAGCTCGGTGAGAGAAAGATGGGGGTGAATTTACTTCCTCCGCTCCCCCTGCCCCTCTGCTCCCCTGCTCCCCTGCCCCTCTGCTCCCCTGCGTCACACGCTGCCGTAATTTCATTCGTTCTAAGCGATTGACGATCCGAGTTACAAGTTCTGGCCCGACAATGGGCTTGCTTACAAAGTCATCAGCACCAATGCTAAATACCTGATTTACCATCTCGGCATCGCTATGAACAGTGAGGAATAAGATGGGTAACTCACTCCAGTGTGAATCGTTGCGTACTAATCGACAAAGTTCTATCCCATTGATATAAGGCAATTCCACATCTAAAATCAGCATATCTGGGGCAACTGCTTCTAAAGTTTCCCAGAACTGAAGCGGATTTTCAAGAGCGATCGCTCTGAGTCCCCAAGGACTAAGTAAGGTTTGCAACAATGCCTGAATTTGCGGATCGTCATCCACAACCAATATTTTAGTTTCTGCATCGGGATGATTTTGCAGTGGTTGCGTCACTGTTTCTACTTGGGAGATTGACGATCCAGATATTGCCCCTGCATCGTTTCCCTCTATTTCTCGACGCAATAAATTTACCCAAATTTGGAGGTTGCCAATCTCAGATTTACTCAAGGTTTGATCATAACTCAGCAGCAGTTCGATATTGCGGGCCCATTTTGAGCCAAGAGGCAAGCCAAAAGTGCCTAAAGACCCTGCCAAAGTATGGGCTTCTTTGGCTGCAAGGGAGAGTAATTCGGGATTTAAACTATTATTTTGATTTAAAGTTGCGATCGCTTGCTCTAGCACCCTCACCTGCTGCTCCACCCGCCCTTGAAATCGTTGCCAAATTTCTGCAACTGCCATTAGTGCTTGCTGCTGTGATTTGAGATTGGGTATCGGCGATTTTACCCTATCTACTTCCCCTCTGCTCCCCTGCTCCTCTGCCCCTCTGCTCCCCTGCTCCCCGGCTCCTGCGCCCCTGTGCTTATCCTCTTCCAGAGGTTTCAGACGATAGCCAATACCATAAACTGTTTCAACCAAATCACCGGGCGCTCCTACAGCTTTAAGTTTTTGTCGTAACCCTTTGATATGAGTGCGAACAGCTTCTTCTTGGGGAGTATCTTCATAAGACCAAAGATGCTCTAAAATCATGCCACAGCTAAACACCCGACGACTATTTCGCAAGAATAGTTCTAACAGAGCAAACTCTTTTGGGGTAAGTGGGAGCAGGTTTCTAGCATAAACCGCTTCACAGCTACTAGGATCTAGGCGCAACTTCCCAGACTCCAGCACCGGTGGCGAGGTTACGGCTGGGCGACGCAACAGCGCCCTTATACGAGCAACTAACTCTTCTATATCAAAGGGTTTAACTAAATAATCGTCTGCACCTGCATCTAAGCCGATTGCTTTCTCATGACTACTATTGCGCCCTGTCATCAACAAGATCGGCATTTGCAGATTATTAGACCGGATTTTACGACAAAGACTAATGCCATCCAGCTTGGGCAAAACTACATCCAGGAGAATTAAATCATAATCGTAAGCTTGAATACAATCCCAGGCAGCATCGCCATCAGTGGCAACTTCAACCGCATAGTTTTGGTTAGTCAAAAGGTTAGTCAGTGTATATGCATTTAACCCATCATCTTCTACAATTAATATTTTCATGTTAAAAGCTTTCCAAGTTAAAATGGATACAATAAATAACAACTAATAAACTTAAATTGTAAAATGATTTACAGTGCTTTTAAATAATTAAACCACACCATTCCCTACTGCCTACATCGTCTAAATGTTTTTTCGAGTTATAAAACTTCCAATACGCTACAACAGAAAAAACCCTCTGCTAAACCTGTGAAAAAACGAGTAACACTAACCTTCCCGAAACGCGCCGTGCAAATGCCAGTCACTTACGTACTGGCCAAAGAATTCAACGTCGCTGCTAATATTATCCGTGCCCAAGTTGCCCCAAATCAAATTGGCAAACTAGTAGTGGAACTAGCAGGAGATATCGATCAACTAGATGCCGCTATCGAGTGGATGCGATCGCGCCATGTTAACGTCTCTTATACTTTAGGCGAAATTGCGATCGACGAGGATGTCTGTGTCCATTGTGGCTTGTGTACTGGGGTTTGTCCTACCGAAGCCCTCACTCTCCACCCAGAGACATACAAACTGACATTCACGCGATCGCGTTGTATCGTCTGCGAACAATGTATCCCCACTTGTCCCGTACAAGCAATCTCCACTAACCTTTAACAATCCAAAAACCAAAATTCATCTTTATTCCATCTTAAACACATCCGCTATTACACTACCATCACCCACCAGCCTACTTTTTGCTGGAGAGTCATAAACTACCAATAGCGAAGGTATACCAGCCACATCCTGAAATAGCGCCATTCCCTCAGCACGATCTTCCCGATTTCCATAAGGAATATCCTGGACAAAATCTGGATTGCTAAAGACATTTTCTTGCAGATTCACACCATTTACCCAACGATAAATTTGCACGGGCCCATCTAAATCCATCATTGGGCCAGCTAAAATCAACAAATCTTTGCCATCTACACATAAATCCCGAATTCCTAAACCATTCAACCAGACAAAATGCTTTTTATATAATTCCTTTGCTTCCCCAATTTGCCGCAGTTTCAGAATTCCAGGGATGGAATCTTCTAACTCAATTTCCAGCACCCTAGCCCAACCCCGCAATACAGGGCCCCGCAAACCCAAAAAAAATCCGGCTTTGATAAACGCCTATTCCTTCAATATCAAAGCCATTATCTTTTCCTGGAATTGATGCCTTGATAAACAAGCCTAAATGAGGGTCATCTGCCAAAGCTGTCATCAGTAAATTACCCTGTCCCGTTACCTCTAGTTTAGCGGCATTCAACTGCACATGTGGATTTTGGGGATGTGGACAAGATGAGAATAAGCTACCGTTTATTAGAGGAATCCGTCCTAAGACGTAACGGTTAGGTTCTGATTCAATTTTTGCTAGCCGTTTAAAGTTTTGTGCATCAGTCTTATCAGGTTTAGGTTTTTTACGTTTGTAGCTATGAGAACCAACAAACCATAGATAATAATCAGTGTAAGCAAGTCTCTCTATATCTATTTCTTCATTTTCTGGTGCAGGTAGGTTGATAAATTCTGCTACCCTAAATTGTTGATGGTCTGTAAATTTATCAGTATTAACTAAAGACAGACGCTCAATAGTTGAAGTTTCATCTCACCCCAACCATAAATACTTCTGATGTGTTAGTAACAATGCTGATAAATCTTTTCTATGTTCTTTAAAATTATCTATAAAAGTTAAGAGGACTTGATTAAGCAAATGTGAGTTTGACATTTAAAATTATCTGGTGATTGCAAAAAGATTAATCATGTTATAATAATATATTATTTAATTCCATATAAAAATTTTTAGAAATTGTCATGTTAAATTGCAAAGGCGAATGGGCTCTTTAGACCTTTGGTAGATAGTGTATATTACTATTGATAGTATGCAACTATCAATAGTAATAGAAAGCGTAATAACTTCATTGAATAAAAAATATATTAAAACTAGATATAAATTTTTAACTAATGTTATTATGCAATAACCTCATGAGGTAGTAATTAAGCTCAATTATGAAATTAGCCACACAAACCACGGTAAAAACTCTAGGGGACTACGCCTACCAAGCGATTCAAAAACACTTTAAGAAAACCTTGAAGTGGGAAAAATCAGTAAAGAAAGATGAAGATCCAGAAGCGCTTCATCAAATGCGAGTAGGAATGCGTCGTTTACGCACGGCTGTAACTAGGTTTGGACTAGCAGTGGATGTACCAAAACCAATCAGCGATAAAAATATTGGTAAAATAGCCCGTCGTCTTGGTAATCTGCGAGATTTAGACGTACTCAAAGAAAGTTTGGAAAACAATTACAAACCAAACTTACCCTGCAAAGAACAGGAATCTTTACAAACAGCTTTCAACGCTTTAGCTAAACAACGTGAAGATGTACTATCAAGTGTACAGAAAACATTAAAAGATGAATCTTACAAGTCTTTAAAAGAGGCATTAGATAAGTGGTTAGATAAACCAACTTATCAACCATTGGCATCTATTACTATCCAACAAGTACTACCAGATTTACTTCTACCAGAAGTGAGTAACTTCTTATTACATCCAGGTTGGCTAGTTGGTACTCAACTTGTGGAAGCAGAGGTAAAAATTCAGAAGAACTGGGAACCAGAAAAAATAGAACAACAATTAACAACGCAAGGCGAAATTCTGCATAGTTTACGAAAAGAAGCTAAACGTATACGCTACCAGATGGAGTTATTTACAGACTTATATGGTGAGTCTTACGGAGCTTATATGACAGAAGTGAAAAATATCCAAGAAATTTTGGGTACGATGCAAGATAGTGCGGTCTTAACTGACTGGCTTGGAAAGATATTTAAATCAGAAATTAAGACTGAGTTGCCTACCCTTGCTAGTTTGTTGACTGAAAATCGTTATCAGTCGTGGCAGCAGTGGCAACCTTTGCAAGAACGGTATTTGAAAGCTGAAACTAGGCATAGCTTTCATTTAACAATATTGCACCCACTTTCAGGAGTAATCAATTAAAAGTTGCTCATTATTGGGCAAGGATTGAAGAGGGCAGGAGGAAGAAAATATGTTTTTGCCCTCTACCACTTTCTTTAGGATTGACGCATTGACAGATAAGACTAAATATAGATCAATACAGTTAAGATAAGACCAAAACACTTGTAGAGACGGCGATTTATCGCGTCTTAAAAACCCAAAATTTTTGCCAGTAACCCTTACCCAAGCGTATTGAAATATAGATGATTTTAAAAACCACGTCTATCGTAGAGGCAGTTCCAATGGGAGCATCCAGTTTTGGCAGAAAGACTCAAATAGCAAGTAAACCATTGAGATAAGCACAACGAAGGGAAAGGATTTGGTTGACACTTTCAACATTCCACTGTGCGCCGGAAATTTTAATCCTTGCTCCAATCTGTTTAATAGCAGACTCGACAGAACCAGAACCAATAGAACACAGTTGTTCAGCTTGGTAATAGCTGTAGTTAATAATGCGAGAGCGATGTTTTTCGAGATAAGCGATAAACTTCTTAATTTGTTTACCTCGGCAATTATTAAATAAAGCCTGAATTTGCTCTATCTGACCTTGCCACAATAAACTCTCAGCAGCTTTGAGACGCTTTAGAGAACCACCAATTTTATAAAGATTTTCCTTGAGGTGATACCAATCCGAAATTTCCCAACGTTCAAATTGTTCAGTTCCAAACTCTTTAACTAAATTCCAAACTCCATCATGACCATCTCCCAAGCAAACAAGTGGATTCACCAAACATTGGCTATTGACATAATCGATTAATGATTGGTTGTCATCAAAAAACGCACCATAGTAAATCCCTTGCAAACGAACGGTTTTATAGTCTCGCCAGTGACAGCCTACTTTGGGTTTACCTGTAAGCCGGACTTTTCCACCATCCACACTCAGTTCTGACACAGCTTGTTTTGCAAATGGTAGCTGAAAGTCCTGTTCGAGAACTAGTTTTTGTTGTGTCGTGTGACCAACTTTCACCCCTGTTAATGCCTCAATCTCGATTTCTGCTTTTTGGTATGATTCATTTGCTGATAGCCTCAAACAGCACTTTTGAAGTAATGGACTTAAACGACTTCTTGGCTTTAAACCCAGTCTGTGTATCTGTTTCGCTTTTAATTTCAGTTCCCCCACTAAGCTTTTAATCTTCCTGGTTTTACCTACTTTTGTTCCAGTTTTTTGTTCGATAAAAAAAGGGCTATTTCTGGGCTGACTAGTTCTAATATTTGACTCCGAACTGTTTTTTCTATACTTTCGAGGTCTGTCAGCTTACTTTTATCTGCTTCTTCATACAGCAGTGTTGACAATTCTTGTAAACAGGCTTTGATGCGTTCTTGTTTTTCCTGGTTCATGGTGAGTCATCCACACGTTTTATCTGTTGTTATATTCTCCCAGAACTTGTATATCTTCCAAAAGTGGATGCTCCCGTTCCAATACTTTTCGGTTAAGGGGGAAAGGGTTTGAATTTCCCTTTCCCCAAAGCCCAGTAACCTTTCCCCAAACCAAAAAAGAGATTATTGGGTTTAACCGAAAAGTATTGGAGGCAATTCATGAATTGCTCCTATAGGACTGCTGTATTTCTCATCAAAGAATGATTTCTTAAGCTTTACTATGCAAGTTAATTTTCTGTTTCTAAAATTTGGTAATTTGGCTCACCGGAATTTCAATCCAAAATTCTGTACCTAACCCCGGCTGAGAATCACATTTAAACACACCACCGTGTTTATCTACGACAATTTGATAACTTATTGATAACCCCAAACCAGTGCCTTTTCCCACTGGTTTAGTAGTGAAAAATGGGTCACAGATTCTTGCCTTCAGAGCTTCGGGTATTCCTGAGCCATTGTCTGCAATGCGAATTACTACGCTCTTGATATTACCTTCAAGCTCTCCAATAGCAGTACAAATGGTAATTTGACTGCTATGAGGTTTTGATGGAGATTCTCTGTAATCTTCAAGAGCATCGATCGCATTGCTTAAAACATTCATAAATACTTGATTCAGTGGCCCCGCATAACATTCTACTAAGGGAAGCTCACTGTATTCTTTGACTAATTTAATAGCCGGACTTTCTGGTTTTGCTTTCAAACGATGTTGCAAAATTAGCAAAGTGCTATCAATGCCCTCGTGAATATCAACCGGTTTCATTTCTGCCTCATCAAGGCGAGAGAAATTCCGTAAACCCAAAACAATCTGACGGATGCGATCAACCCCAATTTTCATGGAAGATAGAGTTTTCGGCAAATCCTCGATGAGAAATTCTAAGTCTATCTCGAATGTGCGATCGCGAATCTCAGGGCTGGGGTTAGGGGTATTTTGTAAATAGAGGTCTAGTATACCCAGTAAATCTTGGGCGTAATTGTTGACATGATTGATGTTGCCATAAATGAAGTTCACAGGGTTATTAATTTCGTGAGCAACACCAGCTACCAGTTGACCTAATGAGGACATTTTCTCAGTTTGGATCAGTTGGGTTTGAGTTTGCTTTAAATCATGCAGAGCTTGAGTCAGCTTTTCTGTCTGCTCTTTGGTTTGATTATGTAATTGGGCTTGTTGGAGTGCAACCCCAAGCTGATTGGCAATTTGAGTGATAAACTTAATTTCCGAGGCTTCCCAATGGCGGGGTGCAGAGTTTTGATAAGCCGCTAACAAGCCCCATAGTTGCTGCCCAATAAATATAGGTGCGATCGCATAAGCCCTTGCTTGAATTTGCTCTAGAACTGCAACGTGGCATTGAGAATGTCCAACTTGATAAATGTCATCAACTGCAAAGGTTTCGTTGTGACGATATCGTCCACCTTGGGTTTCCTGCAAATAGCTATCTTGCCAAACTGTCTTAGTATTAGAACCTACTAGTTTTACCCAACCATCGCCAACAAACTCGGCAATATACTCACCACTCCAATCAGCCTGGAATTGGAAGACTGCAACTCGATCCGCTTGTAGTGATTTACAGATTTCTTGGGTGGTTGTCTGAAAAATCGCATCTAGATCGAGAGATTTCCTAACTTTCGCCACAACTTCAAACAATACCCGTTGTTGTTCTGCTGCTTGTTGCAAATTTAACGTCTGTTGTCGTGTCTGAGTGAGTAATTCAGCTTGCTGGAGTGCTACGCCCATTTGGGCCGCAATCTGACTCAGAAAGTTAACTTCCGAGGCTTTCCATTGTCGAGGACCGGTGTGTTGATAAGTTGCTAGCAAACCCCAAAGTTTTTGCCCAACAAAGATCGGAGCTAGCACAAAAGCGTGAATTTGAAACTGCTCTAGATTGTCGATATGACACTTAGCAAATCCCATCTTGTAGATGTCATCGACTGCAAATGTTTCATTGTTGCGGTAGCGTCCTCCCTCTGTATCTTGTAAATAGGTGTCATTCCATACTGTATTAATACCTATCTCTGACTCATTCGACCAATATGGACTAGCAGCCTCGAAATCCCCGACAAATTCACCACCCCAATTAGAATCGAAACGATAAACAGAAACGCGATCGGCTTTGATTAATTGACAAACCTCTTTAGTAGTGGTTTGAAAAATAGTATCTGTGTCTAGAGATTCGCGAATCTCGGCAATAACTTTAAACACAGCCTGTTCTTGTTCAGCTGTCCGTTGTAACTCAACTGTGCGTCTTTTAACTTGTTTTTCTAAATTTTCATTGAAGACTTGTACTTGTTGCTGTAGTTCATACTGCTGAATAGCCGAAGCAAAGTGTTTACCGATGTCTCTAGCCAGTTCAATCTCTTCAACCGTCCATTTTTGAGCTTGTGCTTTTTTAGATTCGCGCCAAACCTCAAACGATCGCCGGGGGTACAGTTGCCTTTGATCGCTATCATACTGCCCTGCCCATAAAGTCTCTGTATCTACTTCATTGCGGAAAATGCTTAAGTAGCCCAGTAACTGCTGACGATACTGGAGTGGGATTGTCAATATGCCACGAATTTTAGTTGGTTGAAAAGCAACTTGTAAACTTCGCAAGTCAGGGCTATTATATAAATCTGAAATTGCCCAAACATCGTATTTACCAGACTTATAGTGTTCTTGCCAGATACTATACTGCTCTATTAGTGGATATATAGTTTGTTCTGGCATCACAGGTTGCTGTCCACAGATAAAAAGCTTGATACAAGTATTTCCTGGTATTAAGCATTCTGTTAAGCTAGTAAGATTGCCGTTGTAGTAATCAAAAGCCTCATTTCTAATGCAAAGCCTGCCACCAACACCATTAAAGGCAGCAATAGCTGCTTCTAGGGCTGGTTGTAATACAATTGTTGGCAATGAATGTAGTAGGGTAGCAATGCGGTTAATGATAGTTTCCCGTTCGGCTGTTTTGCGGACTTGAGTGAGCAGACTACTTTGAGCGATCGCTACAGAGAGTTGCTCTACCACCATCTGCACTGCTTCTAGTTCATATTCTGAAATCAAACGCGCTTCAGAATTATGAGAAACCAGTAGCCCCCAGAGTTGATCTTGATAGAGAATAGGCGCTACCACAGAAGATTTTACCCCCATTGCCGTCAAATATTCAATATGGCAGGAGTCTACAGAACGGTAACGGATCTCCTCTGATATAGTTTCTCCATTATCCAAGTCACGCAGGTGAATTTGACCAATTTCTTGAGTATCAACATTCACAACAGAACGCACCCGTAATTTGAGAAATAGCTCACGGGCGCTGAGGGGAATATCGTCTGCTGGGAAATTCAGCCCCAGTAATGATGGTAAACGATTATTGTAAATTGACTCAGCAATGACCTGACCATTACCATCGGCATGAAATTTGTAAATCATCACTCGGTCAGTTTTTAATAGCGATCGCACCTCTGCTGTTGTCACTGTGATAATTTCTTCTAACTCTAAGCTTCGTCGGATACGGTTTGTAATCCGGCGTAGTAAACTTTCTTCCTGGCTATATAAAAAATTTTGTTCAGGATTGGAGGTCATTGCCTATAGAAAAATAAATTAGTAGTTTGCAAAATGAGATTAGTAATTCTAACAACATTGTGAAATTTATTTCATCAATTTGTCTTCAGTAAAACTACGGTCTAATTACTAGTAAAAATATTTTTTACCTTATGTAAAAATTCATCAAAAAAATAATAAAAACAGACGCTAAAAAGTTGCGTCTGTACTAGCTATTAAGATAGAGTTCTTGCTTGTTAGTTCTAACTTTTTGTTGACAGAAAAACATTCAACAAAATTAAACTCTTGTGTTGTCAGCAAAGCGGATTTTTAGATAGTCATCTTCCATCTTTGCCCCTCCTGGTTGTAGTGCTGCTAAGGCTTGTGGCAAAACTAAGTTACGACGATGGTTGCCAATAGTAATGTTTAATTCGTCTCCGGTTTTACTTAGTTGAACTTGGTCTTTAGGAATCCCAGGTAAATAAATTTCTAAGCTGTATTGGTTTTCCTCTTGCACGACTCTAAGAGTAGTTTCTTTGTAATAAACCTGAGTCGGATCTTCATCTTTATAAAGAGTTTCCTTGAGGCGTTCCAATGCAGCTAATCCACACATTTCTTCAGAAAATAGGGGAACTTCTTTCACAGGTAGAGGGTGGAAATTATCATGAATTTCCTGGCGATATTGTTCCTGACTTTCCTTCCAACGTTGGAAAAAGGGATCTTGGACAACGCTTGGAATAATCCGATTAGCCACTACTAAATCTGTTGCAACATTATACAAACTCAGATAAGCATGGGCACGCAGAGACTCTTTAATCACCATCTTCTCAGGATTGGTGACTAGACGCACTGAGGTTTGGGTATTGTCTGTTAATACTTTTTCTAGAGCTTCAATTTGTTCATAAAACTCATAAGGTGCATCCATCACCTCTTTATCGGGTAGTGAAAAACCAGCAATTGGTCTAAAAAAAGGTTCAACCAAAGGGCGAAGTGCTACCGAGATGTTTTGAAATGGTTTGTAAAAACGGCGCATATACCAACCACCAACTTCAGGTAGACTCAGCAAGCGCAGTGCAGTGCCAGTGGGGGCTGAGTCGATAATTAAAACATCAAACTCACCTTCATCGTAATGGCGTTTCATCCTTACCAAGCCAAAAATCTCATCCATGCCGGGTAAAATCGCCAATTCTTCCGCCTGTACGCCGTCTAAACCCCTCGCCTGTAAAACTTGGGTAATGTAACGTTTTACAGCACCCCAGTTTCCCTCTAATTCTTGCAGCGCATCCAGTTCTGCGCCCCACAAATTTGGGCGAATTTTTTGGGGTGCGTGTCCCAGTTCTATGTCAAAACTATCAGCTAGGGAATGAGCTGGATCTGTACTTAAAACCAATGTCTGATAGCCTAGTTCTGCACAACGGAGTCCAGTTGCAGCAGCGACGGAAGTTTTGCCCACGCCGCCTTTACCAGTCATTAAAATTACACGCATAGATGCTTCTATCCTGCCTGAGAATTTTTTACATTTATTTACATTATCGACTGTTTAAGGAAAATAAATGTTGTCTCCAGACATGAACAGCGTCTAAATCTAGGGCGCGATCGCGGCAAAGCTAGCGTGGAGGAATCATTCTATCAATGAATGCAGGAGGCAGAGGACAATTTTCCTCATACCTTCCGTCTCAATACTTTTCGGTTAAACCCAATAATCTCTCTTTTGGTCTGGGAAAAGGTTACTGGGCTTTGGGGAAAGGGAAATTCAAACCCTTTCCCTTTCCCCCAAAACCCGAAAAGTATTGCCCTCCGTCTCCTTAGAGGTACGAAAAAAGAAGACGATTAAAAAACCAGGTTTTTTACTGAGCAAAGTAAAAAATCTGGTTTTTAAGTTGATGTTTTCTAGTTAGTGGTTTAAGGCTGGTTGATTAGTATAAATTATAACCATAAACCAAAATCTGTTCTGGAACCTTACATTGCAAGCAATGCGAGGGTAAGATTTTGACCTGAAGTTGAGAATATGGGTAAAGGGCTTGGGAAGTTCTCCAAGAGCGATCGCTTTGTTTACTTCTTATTCCAGAGACTTAAAAATGCTTGAGAGATAGCTGGGGTAATCTGACTTTGTAAGTGATTTAGTGCATCACGATGGTTTTGATTGTTGTCATCATAATAAATGAACAAATTTGTCAGCTTGACAATCTCAGGATTTTGGTCGTTTGTCCCTCTCCATTTGTTAGTAACTTTGTGTAAAACGTCCTTGGGTAGGTTTTGTTGTAAGTTATTTAACGCTGCGATGTAAGAAGGATTTTGAGGATTCTTTTTGAATTGGAAGCACAAATCTATCAGCTTGAGTTGTGATTGTGGCGGGGTTGGAGGCTTATCTGTTAGGTTTGGCTGCTGTAGAATTTGACGCTGTTCAAAAGTGGCAATGCCATTTTCAGTTAAACCCTGAGATTTCTGAAATTTCTTGACTGCTGTATAAGTGGCTGGCCCATAAAAAGGCTTGTCTTGAGGAATTTCGGCAGGGGTTGCAAAACCGTGAAACTTCAATCTATTTTGAAGCCCTTTGACTGTCTCTTCCATTACAGTCCGAGTTTCAGCATCAGCGTTACCATTTACCACAAGTTTTTGTGAGTACTGCTTCTGAAACTTTTTAATCGCTTCTTCAGTGAGATCGTCTGTCAATGAGTTGTTATTGCGCTTCCAGGGAGCAAATTTAGTGAGATCCGGCTTCGGATCAATCTCAGGTGCTAAATATCCCAGCCCGATCAAGATATGACGGATGACTTCAGGGCTACTAATGGCCATGCTCTTCGATTCCTTTGCTACTAAACTACCATTTAATGTATCTGGTTTTACAAAAATTAAGTAAGTAGAGATAAATAAATCTAACATATCTTATTTGCAAGGCGTTCCAAAAGTTAAGCGATGTGTCACCCCAAGTTACTTTTCTAGAAGAGGTTCGGCGTAAGTAACTAAACACCTGAACAAAGAAAAGTGGTTTTAAGTCTTGGTGAGCGATCGCGATCGCTGGTTCTCAACTATTGATGATGATACTACGTGCTGGCATACATCTTAAGTTACAGACTGCTACACTTCGCACTCGTTCGATAACGCATCAACGAAGTGTGAAAGCACTTGATTGGTTGAATGTATTTTTAGCAGATATTCAGGATCTATGGCTGCGATCGCAACTCTTGCCTTAATTTTCTTCTGGTTTTTCATGCGCGAAACTAAATCTACAGCCTATCCGGTAAGCTCTAAATCGGGGCTTGCTACGTTTAGGGAATAGAGCAATGGTAGTTTTGCGATATCTCGTGATTATTATCACTTACATCGGGCTAGGGTTAGGATACTTGCCCGGACTGCGGATGAATCGGGCGACGATCGCCATTGTTGGTGCTGCCTTCTTAATGGCATTGAGAGTGCTAGATTTGCCTGCGGCGTGGGGTGCGATCGACTACAAAACACTAATTTTTCTATTTGGCATGATGGTAATCAGTGCCAATCTCGCCGCCTCTGGTTTTTTTCAGCTTGCCCTTGATTACACAATCCGCCGCATCCACAGCCCATTTGGGTTATTGGTAGTGTTAACTTTTGGCAGTGGCATCCTCTCAGCACTTTTTCTCAATGATACGATTGCTCTAATTTTGACACCTTTAGTAGTTGGTATTACCCAATTACTCAAGCTTAAACCTATTCCCTATTTGCTGGCGCTAGCAGGTGCAACTAATCTCGGTTCTGTTGCCACCTTGAGCGGTAATCCTCAAAATATCTTGATCGGTTCCTTTTCTGGCATTAGTTATCTAGACTTTGCGAAAGCCTTAACACCACTTGCGTTGATTTGTTTGACGATTCAGGTATGTTTATTGTGGTGGTTATATCCAGAGGTGCGATCGCTTCGTCCTTACTTAAAAGTAAAACCCCCGCGTTATCACATCTTCAAGCCACTGTTAATTAAAAGTCTATTGATTACCACCGGATTACTGGTAGCATTTTTAATCGGAATTCCTACTGCTGAAGTTACCTTAATTGCCGCCGCACTATTACTGGTAACGCGCCGCCTCAAGCCTGAGCGAATTTTACAAAAGGTAGACTGGGATTTGCTATTAATGTTTTGTGGACTGTTCATCCTTACCGAAGGTGTGCAAAAACTTGGTTCTTTAGAATGGCTTTCTCGTTTTGTTGACGATCCCTTGAGCATTTTGGGGATAACAGCGTTGCTATCAAATTTAGTGTCGAATGTACCGGCTGTACTGCTACTACATCATCTAATTCCCCATCCCGACACCCACACTTGGCTACTACTAGCGGCGGCTTCAACACTAGCAGGAAATCTCACCCTGCTGGGTTCGGTGGCAAACTTGATTGTGGCGGAGGCTGTTGCCAAACAGGGGTATCAACTCACTTTTGGGGAACATTTGCGATTTGGGCTACCGCTAACTGCTATCACTTTGATGCTTACCTATTTTTGGCTTGCTTAAAATCATCAATGAAAATCGTGATGTAACATACAAATATATAACTGTAGTATAAATCTATCAATTACAAGCAAATGAGTGATTCTCGTCTCGTCAAAATCAGCAAATATCTCAGCAAATATCTACGACACACACCGGATGCGATTGGAATTAAACTTGCTCCTGGTGGTTGGGTTGCTGTTGATGAATTAATTACCGCTTGTGCTAAAAATAAGTTTCCAATTACCCGTCAAGAATTAGAGGCAGTAGTAGAATCTAGCGAGAAACAACGTTTTTCTTTTGATTCGACAGGTACTCTGATTCGGGCTAACCAAGGACATAGTGTAGAAGTCGATTTACAATTAGAACCTGTTGTTCCCCCAGATGAGCTTTATCACGGCACGGGACACAAATCTGTAGATTCAATTATGGAAACAGGACTTTGCAAGATGTCACGGCATCATGTCCATTTATCCAAGGATATTGCAACAGCACAAACTGTTGGTGCAAGACATGGAAAACCAGTAGTTTTTGCTATATCTGCTGCCGCAATGCATCAGGCGGGTTACATCTTCTATTGTTCTGATAATGGTGTTTGGCTAGTGGATCGTGTACCACCTGAGTATCTCCAAAAAATTTGAATTTTTATCGGTTGTTAATAGTGATTTATAAATAAACACTTGTAGAGATGGCGATTTACCACGTCTCAAAACCCCAAAATTTTTGCCAGTAGCCCTTAAATGACCGTATTGGGTTATAAAGATAGCAATCAATAGATACAAAAAAGTCCGCTTTCGCGGACTTATAATAAGGGCTTCTGTCACTTTTTCGGCTACAATCATGTATGAATCATGATGCTTTTATTGTTAATGATCGACCAAAAAAAATCAAGATATTTCAGCTAAAACAATGGACATATTTACTGGAATTATATCTTTTTGCAAGTACTCAAGATAATTAAATATCTAATTGTATAAAATGAATTTTGTTCTTATTTGGTTGTCCTAAAAAACAAATTTATAATAACACGAATTGACTTAAATATAAAAGTATATTTGGACAAAATACAGATAGATATGTCTTTTGAAAGTTCGATATTTACATGGCTTTTAGATTAAAAATGTAAAGGTGGTCAGGTATAACAGCCCCAGGAATGAATTCCCAGTCCTGGGGTTTTATTATGCGATCGCACAGAAAAATGGATTTAAAAAATGCCTCCCCAACAAAGGAGAAGTTTGCCTTATTTTTACAGGGCTTATCATGCTTATTCTTGCGTATAGCGGCGCGGTGTATAAACCCAGAGATTACCATCGCTGCGTTTGATGGTTCGGGTTTTTGTGGAACCAACGAGAATAATTGTTCGCATATCAGCGCTTGCTGGTGTTAACTGGTCAAGTGCGATCGCTTTCACCGTCTGTCCTGGTCTGCCGAGATTCCGCGCCAATACTACTGGGGTATCCGGTGTTCTATGTCGCAGCAAAATATTTCTCGCTTCTGCCAGTTGCCAAGTACGTTCTTTGGAAACAGGATTGTAGAAAGCGATTACGAAATCAGCCTCGGCAGCAGCAGCAATTCGTTGTTCGATCGCAGACCAAGGCTTCAAGATATCAGAGAGGGAAATAGCACAGAAGTCATGTCCAAGGGGCGCACCAATGGCTGCTGCTGCTGCCTGCATAGCTGAAATGCCTGGTGCTACATGAATATCGATAGTGTCCCATTCGGGTTTGGCATAGCGATCGCACACTTCAAAAACTGCTGTTGCCATTGCATAGATACCAGGGTCGCCAGATGAAACCACAGCGACATATCGCCCAGATGCTGCCAAATCAAGGGCCATTTTTGCCCGTGCTTCTTCTTCACGGTTGTCAGACTCATGCCGTTGCTTGCCGTCAGCCAGAGAACCGATTAAATCTAAATAAGTTTTATAACCCACTAGGTCAGTTGCCGACTTGAGTATCTCCTTGACTTCGGGAGACATCCATTGCGCTCCACCAGGCCCCGTGCCTATAATCGCTAACCTTCCGCGTGGTTGACCGATGGTGTCGGGGTCAATTGGTTGGGGGGCAATAGCGATCGCAACATCGGGAGATGAGGAAGATAAGAGAGATGTGCCTGTAGCTGCGATCGCTGCTGCTTGGGCAGGGCTATAACCTTGTGATAACAGACTTTCTAGCTGATTTGGGGTAAAAAAGCGAGCAGGTACTCCCAAGGCGTTAGCTACAGCATTAACTGCGGGATTGGCTGCGGCGGTGATGGGTGCAAATATCCCGGCGACTGATGTTTTTTCTAGTGCGGCATCGGCTAGTAGCTGGTGTACTAAAGCTACTGCATCATCAATGATGCCATTAATTGCGATCGCGATCGTTGCTGGGTGATACACAAGACAGTTGGCTATAGGAGTTACCAAACGTTCCGTAACTTGGATGGTCAAATCTCCATTGGGATCTATGGGTAATTTACTATCGCTCAACCAAGGCGCTATGCCTTCTAGTCTGACTTCTGCCCCAGCTAGCACATCCGAGATAAATTTCTTAGCATCGTCTGGGTTTGCTAAACGGTATGCGGGAGGAGGAGACAAGAGCGTTGTACCCAAACGTAAATCACCTGTAGTTGTAATTGCAGGTTTAACATCAAGCGCTTCGGCAATGCGGCGGGCCAAATCGTTTACCCCACCAAGCCCGCCCAAAAGGGGGACAACAGCACTACCATCTTCAGCCACAGCTAATACAGGTGGTTCCTGCTGTTTATCCGAGAGTATGGGAGCTAGCGTCCTAATTAAAATTCCGGCGGCACAAATGCCAATTAGCGGCGTTCCCTGAGCAAATAACTCGCGTAACGTGTCGCCAAAATTAGTAAAGCTGACATCTACTCCCGATGTACGACCCGCTAGACCGTATAGCGTTGCTCCTGGTAAAACGCTGATTATTTTGCGTGCTACTGTCACGCTATTTTGACCTAGTACTACAATGGCGGGTGCAACGTTCATGATCATAAAACTTTTTTTATTATAGATATCTTAAAAAAGTCGATATCTTTAAAATGAAACCACAGATTTAGTCATAAAAAGACCTCCCGTTTACAAGATTGGGGAATTCAGAGTGCGCGGGCTTCTCTTTGCGCGTCCATCTTCGCAGTGGCTTTCAAAAACCTATTTTGGGTTTATCCCATATTAGGTTTTAGAATTTAACAGAGTTTAGAAATATGTACTAGCTCTCATTGAGATCGAATAAATCATCGCCAGAAAAAGGCAAGCGAAAGTGCCTAAATCAGTTTTCAGCGAAGAGTACAATCGGTTTCGCCAGCTACTTATCGAAGCCCGCAAAGCTGCCAAACTCACTCAAGCAGAGTTGTCGGCAAAGCTAAAACTTCCACAGTCTTATGTATCAAAGTATGAACGTGGAGAACGTCGACTTGATGTGATTAAATTTTTACAAGTTGCTCAAGTCTTGGAAATAGATCCGCTTGCTTTTATCGAAGAACTACTGAAATATCAAAAGGAGATATAACAATCATTATTCAATATGTTGACTTTAACGCAGCAGATACAATCATAAATACCCAATACAAGGACGAATGGCATGAGATTAGTACTATTCTCACTAGAATGCCTTTGCACATTAAGGCTTCAGATCAAGCTGGAATTCAAGGTAATGCAATATTCGATCCAGTAGGTACAAATGAATATATTAAAGCAGCCTTTATTCATGATAGTTGGCAATCAAATATACCTATTCCAGCACCTTATAGATTTTTAGGTACAGACGTTGATTTTGCAAAAGCTGGCATCATTATTGAAATTCAATTTTCTAACTATCCCTTTCTACTCAATAACACTTTACGCTCGGAACTGTTCTTTAAAGCTAAAACTGAATTTGTTGGATACCCAACTAATTTGATAATTATAGTGACAAAGGCTCTGATGTTTCCTGCATCTAATAGTACTCTTTATTATGAGCAAGCTGTTAATCAGTTAACAGCATTGGCTAAAAATAAAGTTTTTGATGTACCAATCAGACTTGTTGGATTATTTGAGCAACAAAATACAATAGTGCCCATCATCTGGACTGAGTATTTATCTAAAAGATATTCTAGAACTGTAAATACTAGAGTTAGTCGTGAATGCGAAATAATTGCTGGGCGTTCAGCCCGTAGTCGTTGTCTACTTCGCTTATTGTAAGAATTTTTCTATTAACTCCATAATCTCAGTTCAGTTTGTTCCACTTCTTCTACTTGTTTTACTATTGGATTTTGCAAAGAGGTCTTTTTACCATTACCATTAAGCTTTGGATCTACTGGAATCTCTTCACCTCTTAGATTAGCTGCAAAAGCAGATTCTTCATAGATTAATCTATCTTCCATTTCTTGCAAGTGATACTCTTCTGGATAAATTTTTGCTTTGCTGCGTTCTGAAGCTTTATTTCCTACTTGTACCTCAAACTTAAACTTATCAATAGATTGACCCGTTCTTTCAACATAATCGCGCAATGTTTTTAAGTTTGGAAAATAGCCATTTTTATCTGGATTGCCGTTGAGACGACGCAATGCAACTTGATAATATTTTGGTTCAATTTCTGACCCGATAAAATGGCGTTCACTATCTCTCGCAACCACGGCCACAGTACCAGAACCCATAAATGGATCTAAAACAATATCATTTTTGTTAGTTGTAGCTAAGATAATTCTAGTTACTAAGTCTTCTGGAAATTGGCAGGGATGTATAGTTTGTTCTTCATGGTTGTGTTTAACATTTCGAAATAGCCAAATATCACCAGGATTTTTCCCTTCTGGATTGCATGAAAGTTCCCCTTTACGATTTCCTCGATAATGTTTTTTATTTTGATACTTTTGGGGAACTCTAATAGGATCTAGATTAAATTTATAGTTATCCGATTTAGTAAACCAAAGAATAGTTTCATGTCTACAAGAAAACTTTTTCTGAGCATGAAGACCATGTTGCCTAGCCCATATAATTCGGTTGCGAGGAATTAATCTGCATGACTCCAAAATCGGAAAAAAGCGAATATCCAGAGGAATCAGCATTCCTCGGTCAGAAAAAGCACCAACTTGCCAAAATAATGAACCTGTATTTTTAAGAATCCGGCTACATTCAAGCAGAACGGCTGTTTGTTCTTTCAAATAAATTTCAAGAGCCTGCCTTGATTCGTATTCTTTGCCTAGATTATAAGGTGGGGAAGATACAACTAAGTCAACGCATTGATCTGGCAAATTCCTGAGCAGTTGTAAGCTATCCTCTAAGAGAATCTGATCTAAGGGTAGATTCTCTCTATTAATCTCCATTACAATACCTACCTTGAAAGTAATACTAGACTCTGGTGATTTTAACCTATTTGAGGTTATTAGCCAATTATTGAGAAAAATATCAGCAGTAAGTAGAGTAGAATAGCGAACTTACTATAATGATCTACCTTGCTAATGTAGGCATACCTAAAGGCTGCCTACGACGGGCTATGACTACGCATTTTTGAGGGAATTAGGGGTGCGCCTACGCATTTCCTAAAATAAAACGTAGGCGTAGGCAGCACTTCTCTACGAGACGCTCCGCGTTAAGCGTAGCTATGCCGCAGGCTTTACGACAAGGCTCAGTGACCATCGTAGACATCGCTTCTTGTTTCAATTCGCTTTCCGCTCTTTGAGGACTTGATCTAGTAAATTTCTTGCAGGTTGGGCTTTAGCCAACGCTATTTGATGGTCATTATAAGCCCGCACAAGGCGAGAAAGACTGCTCACACCTGACTTTAGTTGCTCAAGTTCTTCACCAGCAACCAGTTCTCCATCAAGCATCCGCCCAATTAACGGTTTGATGTCGCCCACTTCCTGCCGGACCTTTTGGAGCTTTTCTAGACTACTCAGCAAGGTTTTGAGTGAGTTCAAGATGTCGTCAATATCCTGCACATCCTCTACTTGTTCCGGCAAATCTTCAACTTTGACTGTATCTTCATCTGAGATTGTAGGCAATTCCTGTGCAGACATTTCAGTTTGAACCCCGTTTGACCGTGCCATTAACGCTTCCTCAAGGAATTTTCCTTAGTGTATCGCTGATTTAGCCGATATTAAGCAATTTCGCCATAGCCAACCGTTGCAGTTTCCCCGTAGCACCACGAGGTAGTTGATCCAAAATGTGAATTTGCTTTGGAACTTTGAAGTCTGCCAACATTGTTGAACAGTGGGCTAAAAGTTCTTTTTCGCCGACTTCTCCCTTAAGAACAACAGCAGCGTGGATATCTTCACCTAAAGATTTGTGGGGAACAGCAAAAGCCAAGGCTTCAGCAACGGCGGGATGACGCAATAAAACATCATCCACTTCTAAGGGAGAAATTTTTTCCCCACCCCGGTTAATTAATTCTTTAATGCGTCCAGTCAAGCGGAGATAGCCGTCTGCATCCACAGTACCCTGATCTCCAGTGCGGAACCAACCGTTGACAAAAGCTGTGGCGTTGGCTTCTGGGTTGTTTTCGTAGCCATCAATGACATTGGGTGCTTTTACCACCACCTCACCCAAGCTTCCCTGAGATAAGAGGTTGCCTTCAGAATCCATAATGCCGACATCCACACCAAAGCCATAACCTACACTACCTGGTTTCCGCTCTTTTGGCGGTAAGGGATTGGTGGTCATTAAGTGGGATGCTTCAGTCATGCTGTAAGATTCCACCACAGGAGCATTGAGAGTTGCCTCCAATTGCTCAATAATAATCGGGGGCAAGGAAGCGCTACTAGAGCGAATGAAACGAAAGCGATTAGCTTGGACAATTTCTGTGTTGCGGCTAGCACGGGCCAAAATTGTCTGGTGCATGGTTGGCGCTGCGGAGTACCAGGTTGGTTTGTAGGTATCTACGAGTTTCCAAAACTCTAAGGCATTAAAACCATTGGGACAAATTAATGTGCCGCCTGATGCTAGGGTTGACAGCAAACAACCCACCAATCCGTGAACATGGAACAGGGGCATTAGGCAAAGTGTAGTGTCAGCATCTGTGAGTGAGTAAGCAGTAATAATGTTGTTGGCTGAGGCGATTAAGTTGCGATGACGAATCGGCACACGTTTCGGACGGCTGGTAGTGCCGCTAGTGTGGAGAATCATAGCTAAATCATCGGCGTTGGGGGCTGCGGGATTCGATGATTCTCTTGGTTTTGAGCCTGTTTTGACTAATTCAAAGCTCAATGTACCGTCAGCGTTTACCTTGGCATTAATCAGCATCATATTGGGTGTGACGGCGGCGATCGCTGCTTCTGGTTCCCCAGACAAGGTAATCAGTGCATTTGCCTGAGTATCTTCGTAGTAGAAGGCAAATTCGTCTTGTTTGTATTTGGGATTTAAGGGTGCAGCAGTGCCACATAGCGCAGCAGCCAAAAAGGTAATAGCCATTGGCGAACCATTAGTCATGGCAATGGCTATGCGTTCTCCCCGTGTCAATCCAAAGCTGTTGAGTTGGGATACCAGTCCAACAACATTATCGCGCAATTGCTTATAAGTTAGCGATCGCCCCCCAGGTGTAACGAGGGCTGAATGATTATCTTCCCCTGCTAAAAGCTCAAATAAGTTCATTAAAAACCTCCAGATTCGTAAAGTTGGGCATTGGACATTGGTTATTAATGCTTCTACCTCATTCCCTTATTTTTATTAAAAAGTATTGTGCTTTTGTATAATATCAACCATTATTTGATTTCTTTTGTTAGTAAGTTAACGGCAAAAAACAACAGCTAAAATTAAGTCAAGAGTGTATCTGTCGTTACTAGTAATCAGAAAAATATTTTTCAGCAACTAAACCCCATCAATAAAATATGGATCGTCGGAATTTTCTAAAGTATGTCACTTTAGCAGGATCTAGTTTTGCTTTAACAAGTTGTGTTCAAGGCAAAAATTCCAAATTGCCGGGTGAGGAGTCTCCCTCAGCGTCGCCTGTGGCGGTAAATGAACCTCTCAAGGTGGGATTTGTTTATGTGGGGCCTGTGGGTAATTTTGGTTGGACTTATGCCCATGATTTAGGTCGCAGAGATATGGAAGCCAATCTTAACGATAAAGTAAAAACTACCTTTGTCGAAAATGTCAATGAAGGTGCTGACGCTGAAAGGATAATTCGTCAACTAGCATTAGATGGTAACAAGTTAATTTTTACCACTTCCTTTGGGTATATGAACCCAACAATTAAAGTCGCTAAAGACTTTGGTGATGTTATCTTTGAACACTGTGCAGGATACAAACGTGCTACCAATGTTGGCACTTATCTAGGACGCTTTGAAGAACCGCGTTACTTAACCGGCATGATTGCTGGCAAAATGACAAAATCAAATGTAGTTGGTTTTATTGGCGCATACCCAATTCCAGAAGTAATTCGGGGAATCAGTGCATTCACACAAGGAATGCGCTTAACAAATCCCCAAGCAAAAGTTAAGGTACTTTGGGTACAAAGTTGGTACGATCCATCTAAAGAAAGAGAAGCAGCTATTGCTTTGGTCAATTCCGGTGCAGATGTACTGACCCAGCATACCGACTCTAGCGCTGTTGTCCAATTAGCTGAGGAAAAAGGCATTTATGCTTTTGGCTACAACAGTGATATGAGTAAGTTTGCTCAAAAAGCCCACCTGACATCAATTATTAACAAATGGGGCAAGTTCTATACAGATAAAGCCTTAGCTGTAATGAGTAATACTTGGAAATCTCAAAACGTTTGGGATGGCATTGGTCAAGGAATAGTGGATATTTCACCGATGAATCAGGCGATTCCGGTAGAGGTACAACAACTAGTGAATGCGAAGCGCGATGAGTTTATTCAGGGTACTGCACATCCTTTTGATGGCCCGGTGAAAGACCAAAAAGGGGTGGTGCGAGTGCCAAAAGGTAAGGTGTTGGAAGATCGAGGACAATTGGCGATGGATTGGTATGTTGAGGGAGTTGAAGGCTCAATTCCCCAGAGGAAACTATAGTAAGCAATTTTACCGTTAGCGTTAACCTAGCGTCTTATAGAGAAACGGCAATTATAGGAGAAGTCCAGATACTACCCTTTGAATTATCTATGATCCATGCGATCGCAAACCGCTATAGAGAGTTAAGAGTAAAAAGTTAGGAGTTGGGAGTTGTTCTTTTCATATCACTCATCCCCCCCACTCTGTCTACTATTACAAGAGGTAAAGATTAAGTAGCAACTTTGGCAACTGCGGAGACAATATAGAGTATCTTCTAAGAATTTAGCAAAGTTATAAGCATTGGAGCAAAGCAAATGAATGCTAAACTGATCGCTTTCTCTGGCTTTGTGACGGTATTTTTGGGTGCAGGAATTGGTTTTATTGCTGCTAATTTACTTCCTTGCCCCTACACGAGTCAAATGTATCAAGATTTAGAGCAAAAATACGTCCTTGTAGGTGCAGTTGCTGGTTTGCTAATTGGTTCTAGTCAGGAAATGATTAGAGAACTCAAGCAAGAGCGGGATGCGGAAGAAGACTTGCTCCAGGATTTAAATAAAGCTATTCACTCAAGTAAAAACCCAAAAAATTACTGAGATGTTAGAGGTTGTTTGAAAAGTGTTTTGCCGTGACTTTGGCATAAGCCAGAAAGCCCTCATTGTAGAGACGCGATTTATCCCGTCTAAAAGACTGATACGTTAGAGAGACGCGATAAATCGCCGTCTCTACAGAGAATGTACTCGTCAATTATTCCTTATTTACATAGAAAGAATAGCCTCCGGCTACTCCGTTGGAGAAATTGTAGAGTAGCCGCTTTGCGTCTAGATAAATTGCCCAATTGCCCCTACAATGGGATTTTTTTGTTGGAATGTCCCTAAATAAGAGTCTGAAACTCTCTAGGAGAGGCTGCGCGAACAATTTTAAATTAATTAATAGTTTTGTTAAATTAGCAGTAGCAGAGTTATCAATTAAAAGCTTTCTTCAAATTTTCTGGCTGCGTTACTGCCAAATATTGAGCTGACATTTCCGGTGTGAGTAGTTCTAGCATGACTGTGTTTTCCAACCAGAACTCCATAACATCAAAAAAAGAGTCGCGGTTACAACGTAACACTCTCCAACCTTCACGTTTACCAATCAACTCAATTTTTTCTTGACTAGAAGAAACTGAAATTGCTGCATGAGTAGCTGTAAACCCAGAAGAACTGGCATTTTCTGCAAATGTACACTGGTTATCTCCTTCCCCAGGCATTAGCTGAGTTTTTAACGGGTAAACTTCAATCCCTGTTCCATATTCGTCAAATGGAAAAACCATATAGCTGCCTGGGTGAGGGAAAAAGGGAAAAGCTTGGCCATTCAAGACTTCAGCTAAAACCTCGGCAACGTGCTGGGGGTTTCTAACAGAAATAGATATGTGATGAATCATACTTAATTACCTCGTACCCCATAATCAGAATGAGGCTTATAAATTTTTTGTTTTGTGGAGTGCTTATCTTCCACGAGTAGCTTAATTATCTTTCATCCCATTTTAATTAATTTATGCAGAGAATAAAAAAATTTCCTTTTGATTGAATTTGGAAAACCTCTGCTTCTATTCCTCTATCCTAGTAAGTGATGGCTATCCCAGACGCTTTCATATCCTCCCAACTCACTCTAAGTTGGCATCTATCACTATCACTTATGGCAATACTCTATTAAACTGCAAAAAAATCCTAACCTGGCAAAGATATACACGAAAGGTAGGGGCAATTCATGAATTGCCCCTACCTGAAAATCTTTCTTTTCGGCTATTGTTTACGTAAGCTCTGTATTTGATAATTACACTTCAATATGAGATACCAAGTAGGAGGTAGTCTCCGCAGTGACGATCCCACGTATATTATCCGTGACGCAGACGAAAAACTTTATACTAGCCTGAAAGCTGGGGATTTTTGTTACGTTTTCAACTCTCGCCAGATGGGTAAGTCATCTTTACTCCAGCGCACCAGTTATCGTCTTAAAGAAGAAGGCTATAGCTGCGTTTATTTGGATATGACTATCTTAGGTATTGAGGATACTACACCAGAACAATGGTACAAAGGCATCATTATTAGCTTGTTCTACAGCTTAAATTTAGCAGAACAGATCAACTTTAAAGGTTGGTGGGAGACGCAAAAAGGTATTTCCTCAGTACAAAAACTACACTGTTTTGTTGAAGAAGTTTTACTACCCAACGCCAAAGCCGAACGCATTTTCATCTTTATTGATGAGATTGATAGCCTGCTTAGTTTAAGTTTCCCAATTAACGACTTTTTTGCTTGGATTCGTCAATGCTATAACCAGCGGCCAGAGAATTCAAACTTTAATCGTTTGGGATTTGCACTATTTGGTGTAGCTAGTCCTTCCGACCTCATCGCTGATAAAGGCCGCACACCCTTTAACCTTGGTAAAGCAATTGAGTTACACGGCTTTCAACTCTATGAAGCTACTCCTCTGCTTCAAGGAGTAAAGGAAGTAGTCAGTCAACCACAAGCAATACTGCAAGAAATTATTCATTGGACAGAGGGACAACCGTTTCTCACACAAAAACTTTGTAACTTAGTTATTCAAATTGCTGCTGAAAATGCTACAGGAATGATTAGCCTCATTCCAGGTACAGAAGCATTTTGGATTGAGCAATTAGTGAAAACGCATATTATTCAAAATTGGCAATCACAAGACGAACCAGAACATCTACGTACTATAAGAGATCGCCTATTATTCAACGACCAACGAGCAGGGAGGTTGTTGGGTATTTATCAAAAGGTGTTGCAAGCAGAGGAGCAGTTTAGTAGTGGAGGCTTCCCCCAGAAGGAAATGTCATCGAGTAGGGGAGAAGAGTTTTTCACTTTGCCTCATCTTCCTGTTCCGATTGATGATAGTCGAGAACAAACAGAGCTTTTGTTATCTGGTTTAGTAGAGAAACACAACGGCTATCTCAAAATTAAAAATCCCATCTATCGGAGTGTTTTCAATACCGAATGGGTGTTAAAACAATTAGACAATCTCCGCCCTTATTCGCAGACATTTAATGCTTGGGTAGCATCAGGATATAAAGATGAATCGCGTTTATTGCGAGGACAGGCTCTCAGAGATACTCAAAATTGGATACAGGGCAAAAGTCTAAGCGATTGGGATTATCAATTTTTAGCCGCAAGTCAAGAATGCGAACAGCGCGAAGTGCAAACAGCATTAGAGGCAGCACGGGCGAAAGAGGTAGAAGCACGACTAGCACAGGAGCAAAAAACTGCTAAATTTCAAAGGTTTTTACTAGTTGCTGTGTGTATTGGTTTGCTCGTCTCCAGCATTTTGGGGGTGGGAAGTTTCATTATGTATCGTCAAACCAAAAAAAGCGAAAGTCAAGCTAAGAGCAGCGAAATTCGAGCGCTTGTATCTTCTTCTGCTGGACTGTTTGCTTCCCAACGGAGGTTAGATGCACTTGTAGAAGCAATCAAAGCCAAAGACAGACTGCACAAGCTAGGAACAACTAACTCAAATCTTGCACCTCAAGTTGAAAACGCACTTAGGCAAGCAGTTTATGGAGCAGATGAATACAATCGGTTTTCCGATCATACAGCAAGTGTTATGGCGGTAGATGTTAGTCCTGATAGTTCTTTAATTGCCTCAGCCAGTATAGATAATACAGTTAAGCTTTGGCGACGTGATGGTACAGAAGTTGCAACTCTCAAAGGTCATAAGGGAGCAGTTAGGGCAGTAGATTTTAGTTCTAACGGTCAAATACTGGCCTCGGCAGGTGAAGATGGCACTATTAAACTCTGGAAGCTGGATGGTACTCTGCTTAAAACTTTTAAAGGTCACACCGCTTCAGTCTGGGGAATCGCTTTTAGTCCTGATGGCCAGTTCATCGCCTCTGCTAGTTGGGACGCAACAGTGAAACTCTGGAAGCGAGATGGTACTTTGCTCAAGACATTCCAAGGTTCTAAAGGTGCGTTTTGGGGAGTCGCTTTTAGTCCTGATGGCCAGACTATTGCTGCTGCCAGTCTAGACAGGACAGTAAAACTCTGGAAACGAGATGATTCAGGCTGGCAAAATGCCAAGCCTGTACAAACTCTCCAAGGTCATACTGCTTGGGTTGTAGGAGTAGCTTTCAGTCCTGACGGACAGACTATTGCTTCAGCGAGTGAAGACAGAACTGTTAAACTTTGGCGGCGAGACAGCATAAGTAAAAGCTACCGCCTTGATAAAACTCTGCAAGGGCATGATGCCGGAATTTCGGGAGTAGCATTTAGTCCCGATGGTCAGACTATTGCCAGTGCGAGTCTCGACAAAACGATTAAACTTTGGAATATTGATGGTACACAACTGAGGACGCTTAGAGGGCACAGTGCATCAGTTTGGGGTGTAACTTTTAGTCCAGATGGTAGCTTTATTGCTTCGGCAGGTGCAGAAAACGTTGTCAGGCTCTGGCAAAGTCAAAATCCATTTCAAAAGTCTATCGTTGCACATAAGGCCGGGATTTGGTCAATAGCGATCGCCTCTGACAGTTCAACCATTGCCACAACCAGCCACGAAAATATGGTGAAATTTTGGAGTAGTCAAG
Organism: Nostoc punctiforme PCC 73102; assembly: GCF_000020025.1. Classification (GTDB taxonomy): domain Bacteria; phylum Cyanobacteriota; class Cyanobacteriia; order Cyanobacteriales; family Nostocaceae; genus Nostoc; species Nostoc punctiforme. The sequence continues at coordinate 5,937,811 of NC_010628.1, forward strand.
GCAAATTGCTCAAAACTCTTACTGAATCCAAGGGCGAAGTTTCCGAGGTTTCATTCAGTGGCGATGATAATTTAATCGCGCTTTTCACTTCCGATGATACGGTAAAAATCAAGAAGCGAGATGGTACTTTAATTGCTAGTTACAAATCTCATCACAGCAAACTGACATCAGGGGTGTTTAGTCCTGACGGGCAAACAATTGCAATGGCAGGTGTTGATAAAAATGTTCAGATATCGAGGCGCGATCGCCTCTGGCCGGGCGTAGCCCATCGCGCCGCAACTTTGCAGATTCTCAAAGGACATCAGGCGGAAGTTTGGCACGTCGTATTTAGCCCAGATGGTAAGCTTGTTGCTTCAGCCAGCGGTGATAATACTGCTAAGTTGTGGACGCTTGACGGCAATTTATTTAGAACCCTTGTAGGACACTCAGCAGCAGTATGGAGAGTTGTTTTTAGCCAAGATAGTAAAATGCTAGCTACTGGAAGTGGCGACAACACGGTTAAGCTGTGGACGTTAGACGGCAAGTTATTGAATACCTTCAAAGGTCACAAAGCTGGGATTTGGGGAATTGCCTTTACTCCTGATGGAAAAATTGTTGCTTCTGGCAGCGTCGATGCCAGCATTAAACTTTGGAAGCTAGATGGTACGGAAGTAACAACCCTTACTGGACATACCGCAGCGATTAGGGTGGTTGCAATCAGCCCTGATGGAACTTTGCTTGTTTCAGGGGGTGATGACAACACGCTCATTCTGTGGAATTTACAGCGAATTCTGAATCTAGATGTACTAAATTATGGTTGCACTCTGGTGCAGGATTATTTGAAAACTAACACCACAGTGGAAGAAGGCGATCGCTCCCTCTGTAATATGCCAAAGTTTAAATAATTTCTCTCTTTGGGGCGGATTATTTTGGTGGGTTTTCTTGATGCGATCGCGTGTGTTATACGGAAAATTGGTATCATTCACTAGTTATGCAATTTTTCAAGTAGCCATACCAAAGCACCTTCAACATCACTAACTTGCTCTCCTGGCGGTATGGCTGGACGATTTACCATCACAACCTTCACGCCCAGTTCTCGCGCTGCAATAATCTTGGGCTTTGTGGCATCGCCACCGCTATTTTTACTGACTATGGTATCAATCTTGCGATCAATCAGGATTTGCCTTTCATTATTGAGGTTAAAGGGCCCGCGATCGCACAATACCATCCCCGGTGGCACTAAGGCATCATCAACAGGAGGGTCAATCATCCGCATCAAGAACCAAATTTCCTCTAGGTGAGCAAAGGCGGCGAGTTCTTGTCTGCCAACCGTCAAAAATACCCGATGTGCTTGGTTTTGCAGTGATGCGGCGGCGGCTTCAACGTTATCAACTTCCATCCAGCGATCGCCACTTCCTTTTTCCCAAGGTGGGCGTATTAACATCAGACGGGGTACTCCGACTTCCTTTGCAGCATCTGCCGCATTGAAAGAAATTTGACTAGCAAAAGGATGGGTTGCATCAATTAATAAGTCGATTTGCATTGCTTGGAGATAGCTAGCCAATCCAGCCACACCACCAAAGCCACCAACCCGTAAATCGCCCAACGGAACTGATGGTTCACGGGTACGACCGGCTAAAGACGTGATTGCATCTACCCCCTGGATAGTCGCGACTCTAGCGGCTAGTTCTGCGGCATTTCCTGTACCACCCAGAATCAAAACGCGCATTAGTGAGGTAAAGGTGGAATCTTTGCTAAAATGCCCTTCTTCAGGGCTTCTGGACGCTCTGACCAAGGCAGCAAACCATCTGCTTTGACATAGTATTGACTAGCACATTCTAGTATCGCAGATGCACTATTATCAACGGCTAAATCACCAAACAAATATGTCAATTTACCTTTGGCAGCAAAGGCAACCACACAGGAACGATTACAAGCACTCATGCATTCAACTTCTTGAATTGGGAATTCATCTCGTAACTCCCAATCTTGTGCAAGTTGCTGAAGTTGGTGTAGAAGTTTTTCACCACCACTTTCACCTAAGCGTTTTCCCTCTTGCCAAACGCTAGCGCAAGTTTTGCAAACAAATAAAGTATGGTCAGCAACTCCCAAGGGATTCGCTGGGGAAATATTCACAGTAGTAGTCATCTGTACCTCGCAGATATGTGGAACTAGTAAATCTATTTCGGCGGGCATCCTGACTCACTCAATTTGGGATTTTAGATTACATCTCAAATTGGTTTACAGTTGCGGGACAGCGCCGGATTTGCACCGAACTTTCCCCGTTACCTCTGGTAGCTGCTCCCCACCAGAACCGAATAACCTTATCGATCATACACTAGGGTCATCTAAGAAAAGGATATTACCTATGCAACAAAATTATAAAAATCAGCTTCTAAATTTTTCAACCACTAAAAACTTTATTTTATAGGTTTGTATCGGAATGGATTTTTTGACAATTCTAGGATTAGCGGCTGCCACAATAACCACAATCTCTTTTTTGCCACAGATGTTTAAAACATGGCAAACAAAATCAGCAAAAGATGTTTCTTTTTTAACACTGATTACCTTCATAACTGGTATTTTTTTGTGGTTAATTTATGGAATATATCTACAATCTTTACCAATTATTCTTGCTAATAGCGTGACATTGCTTTTTAACTTGATAATTTTATGGCTTAAAATTAAATATAGATAAAGAACCCCTAGCTAAGTAAGTTGGTAGAAATAATCACAATTATGTTACCGAAACGTAAATAGTCCTAAAATCCTTACTAATGACCAATACTTCTCTGCGAGACGCTACGCGTAGCTTGCTTCCACGTTCGCGTAGCGTCCCGTAGGGAAGTGGTACGACTACGCTAAGTACAAGTGACAAAGGACAAATGACAGCCCTTGCTAGTTAGCTTTGATTGCGCCAACCTACTTACACAAACTCTCGTCAGCCTGTGCGGACTCAAATGAAACCCATAAAGGTGAGTTTTGCTTCTGTAGGCGTGAATTCTATGAGACTGCATTATTCAAACCCCCTAAAAAACGCCTGTGACATCATCTGTATTTGACTCTGAACGCCTCCTTTTCACCCCCACTACCCCAGACACCAACGCTATCCCCATAATCTTCGCCTTTCCCAATGAATATAGCGTAGGTATCACTAGCCTTGGCTATCAGGTAGTTTGGGCAACTTTGGCAATGCGTGATGATGTGCAGGTGAGTCGCCTGTTTACAGATACTCACGAACAACTCCCCAGAACCCCAGAAATTGTGGGATTTTCGATTTCCTGGGAACTGGATTATGTGAATATTTTAAATTTGCTGGAATCTTTAGAAATTCCTATTCAAGCAACCTCTCGTGATGATTCTCATCCGATAATTTTTGGTGGTGGCCCCGTTCTCACAGCTAACCCAGAACCTTTTGCAGATTTTTTTGATGTAATTTTACTGGGAGATGGCGAAAATTTACTGGGAAATTTCATTGAGGCGTACAAAGAAGTCAGAAATGCTTCTAGACAAACTCAACTCAAAAGACTTGCACAAGTCCCAGGAATTTATATTCCCAGTTTGTATGAGGTCGAATATCACACAAAAGATGGTGCAGTAAAGTCAATTAAACCAATTTCTTCCGAAATCCCCGCAGTGGTGCAAAAGCAGACTTATCGAGGAAATACTCTATCGGCTTCGACTGTAGTCACCGAAAAAGCCGCATGGGAAAATATTTACATGGTGGAAGTGGTGAGAAGTTGTCCAGAAATGTGCCGCTTTTGCTTGGCGAGTTATCTCACACTGCCTTTTAGAACAGCCAGTCTTGAAAATTCATTAATTCCAGCCATTAAAAGGGGTTTAGAAGTTACAAATCGGCTAGGATTATTGGGGGCTTCAGTAACTCAGCATCCAGAGTTTGAAGCGTTGCTAGATTATATTAGTCAGCCAAAGTACGATGATGTCCGTCTCAGTATTGCTTCAGTGCGAACCAATACCGTAACAGTTCAGTTAGCAGAAACTTTGTCAAAACGAGACACGCGATCGCTTACCATTGCAGTAGAAAGTGGTTCTGAGAAAATCCGGCAAATCGTCAACAAAAAGCTGCATAACGACGAAATTATCCAAGCTGCAATCAATGCCAAAGCTGGCGGATTAAAAAGCTTGAAACTCTATGGAATGGCAGGAATTCCCGGTGAAGAAACAGAGGATTTAGACCAAACTGTGACGATGATGCGTAATATCAAAAAAGCTGCGCCGGGATTGCGGTTAACATACGGATGCAGCACCTTTGTACCTAAAGCACACACACCATTTCAATGGTTTGGGGTGAATCGCCAAGCCGAAAAGCGGTTGCAGTTTTTGCAAAAACAGCTAAAACCACAGGGAATAGAATTTCGCCCAGAAAGCTATAATTGGTCGATTATACAAGCTTTGTTATCGAGAGGCGATCGCAGGCTCTCTCAACTTCTCCAACTTACTCGTGACTTTGGCGACTCCTTGGGTAGCTACAAACGTGCTTTCAAACAACTTAAAGGACAAATCCCTGATTTAGATTTCTACGTCCATGCTGATTGGTCAACAGAGCAAGTATTACCTTGGAGCCACTTGCAAGGGCCTCTGCCACAGTCTACACTACTAAAGCATTTGGCTGATGCTCAGAGTTATATCAACCCATCCCCAAAGGAATTACAGCCATTGAATTCCTAGCTGAAAACTTGATGCAAAACACAGCTGAGTATTACTGCGCCTATTGCGGCGAACCGAACTTAACTTTTATTGATTTGAGTGCTGGAGGGCAGCAATCTTATGTAGAAGATTGTCAAGTTTGCTGTAACCCAAATATTTTGTATGTGCGGGTTGACGAAGATACCCTAGATATCGAGATTGATACCGAATCCGAAAGTTGAATTTTAGGTTTTTCTTTCCATGCTGCACTTTAAACATTCCTCAGTAATTAATGCCACACCAGAAGTAGTTTGGAAATTTCACGAAAGGCCAGATATTTTGCAACTGCTGAATCCACCTTGGCAGCCAGTCCAAGTGGTTCGTCGTGAGGGAGGGCTGAACGTGGGCGCTATCACAGAGTTTCGCCTGTTTCTCGGGCCATTACCCTTAACTTGGTTAGCACGTCATACTGAATGCGACAAATATCGCCTGTTTACCGACGAACAGATATCTGGCCCCTTTGAGTCTTGGGTGCATCGACATGAATTTGAACCGGAAGCTGGCAAAACTAGGCTGACTGATGCTATTTCCTTCTCGATGCCTGGTGGAGAAACAGTTGAATTTGTCAGTGGTTGGTTAGTGCAAGTGCAACTAGAAGCAATGTTTCGCTATCGCCATTATGTGACGAAACGAGAATGTGAGTCACAATAGCAAAATGTGCTACTAGCAAAAATTAATTATCTTGATTCTTCAACCCTTGCCGTGAAACCCACTTTATCAAACCAGGAAACAAGCGATACAAACTTTGCGATAAATTAGCCGAACCAACCATCACTTCTGACTTTTTATTCTTGACTGCATCCCAGATAGCATTTGCTACATCTTCAGGCTTCTCCACCACCGGATTTTTCAGCACATTCTCAAGCTGTCCACGGCGAGTATGAGTATCTTGCTCATCCTGGCCTCGAAAAACTGCCCGTTCCATTAAAGTACTCTTAATTAAATTCGGATAAATCCCACAAACATGAATACCTTTTGGCTGTAGTTCTACTTGCAGCGATTCCGTCAACCCTGTCACACCAAACTTACTAGTACAATAGGGAACCAAGTAAGCACTTGGCACCTTACCACCGATGGAACTTAAATTAACTATAGTTCCACTTCGACGCTGGAGGAAATGAGGCAGAAGGGCATTAATAGTGTGGATATATCCCCATAAATTAGTGTCTATAATTTGATGCCAATCACTAAGAGAAAACTGCTCTACTGGCCCCGATGCAAAGATGCCGGCATTGTTTATCAGCACGTCGATATAGCCATAATTTCCTAATGCCTTTTGCACTAACGCGTTTACCTGAGATGAGTCAGTGACATCGCAAGTAATCGTTAATGGTGCAGGGCAGCCAATGCTTTGCACTTCCTGCGCTAAGGCTTCCAAGCGGTCAGCATGACGAGCTGCAAGTACCAAGTCATATCCTTGCCGCGCAAATAAAAGAGCCGTTGCTTTGCCAATGCCTTCAGAAGCACCTGTAATTAGCACCGTAGGAGCCATACTTTAAGTTTAAAAAACCTATTTACTATTTATTAGTCTGGATAATAACACTCCAAAAATCTTCTAACTTCCGTTGGATTTTTGATTGTATCCTAAATAGGTTTTTAGTCAGATTACAAATTTTCAATAGCATTTATTTGGTAAAAATACCTCTGCTCTCTAGGCTAATAAAAGCTATTATGAACTTTTGTTAGATAAATATTTTCTAAACCTCCTTAAAATCTCATTCTTTAGAGTTGCATCTACTTTGAAACTAGAGACAGATAGCGTCAAATGGGTAAGTTAAGTAATATGAACAATGTAATTAACTTCTTAAGGTAGCTTAATAATTGCACCTTATCTTAGCGATCAAACTGAAACCTCATACAATGGCAAAAAGCGCAATGCTGCTAAACTTGTGCTAACTCCTCACCCTGAAATTTGGAACGATAGCCTAAGTATTATTAGTTTTCTAGCTTACCTACTTTGGGAACAGCTACAGCCTAGTGCAATATGTACGCGCGCTCATTTCCTATACTCTCCGTTAATCTTGATTGTCTTTGTTACAGACTGTTTAGAAAAAATCACAGATAATTAGCTGGTTATTAAAAATACTAGGCTCAACGATGTCCTCACTTATATCACCCAACCTTCCAACCGAAAACAGTTTTGAGAATGGCAGTTGCGTGTGTAATACTAGTTAAAGTATCTTAATATTTCTACATATTTTTGAGCATTGGCATTGTCCAGTGTAAAACATAGACCACTAACAGATTTTCTCGGTTAGCTGTTTTTGTCATGACTATATTTTTGGAATTTTCACCTGAATGCTAGGCGGAGTAAAAGCGTGATCCAGTTAGAACAACCACTCAGTCATCAAGCAAAACTGACTCCAGTACTGAGAAGTAAATCTCAGTTTAAGGGGCTTTTCATTGCTATTGTCATTGTTAGCGCATGGGTCATTAGCCTGAGTTTATTACTTTCCCTTGACATCTCAAAGCTAAAATTTTGGATGTTATTGCCTGTTATACTATGGCAAACATTTTTATATACGGGATTATTTATTACATCTCATGATGCCATGCATGGCGTAGTATTTCCCCAAAACACCAAGATTAATCATTTGATTGGAACATTGACCCTATCCCTTTATGGTCTTTTACCATATCAAAAACTATTGAAAAAACATTGGTTACACCACCACAATCCAGCAAGCTCAATAGACCCGGATTTTCACAATGGTAAACACCAAAGTTTCTTTGCTTGGTATTTTCATTTTATGAAAGGTTACTGGAGTTGGGGGCAAATAATTGCGTTGACTATTATTTATAACTTTGCTAAATACATACTCCATATCCCAAGTGATAATCTAACTTACTTTTGGGTGCTACCCTCGCTTTTAAGTTCATTACAATTATTCTATTTTGGTACTTTTTTACCCCATAGTGAACCAATAGGGGGTTATGTTCAGCCTCATTGTGCCCAAACAATTAGCCGTCCTATTTGGTGGTCATTTATCACGTGCTATCATTTTGGCTACCACGAGGAACATCACGAATATCCTCATATTTCTTGGTGGCAGTTACCAGAAATTTACAAAGCAAAATAGTATTGTTTATCTAATATCATGTCAAATGGCTGCAATGATCGCACAGTAATCTATATAGTTTGAGCAAGAGGTTGTTTTAACTAATAGACTATCCTGCTTATGCCAATTAATAATTGTCGTCTTGTCACCTATAGCCCTGCTTATACAATCGTTCCTACTTATGAGTGCTTTAATCGCTGTAGTTACTGCAACTTTCGTAGCGAACCTGATAAAAGCCCCTGGATGAGTATTTCAGATGCACGAAGCATTTTAAAACCACTCCAAAGCGAAAAAGTCTGTGAAATCCTCATACTAAGCGGTGAAGTTCATCCTCATTCGCCAAGGCGTGAGGCGTGGTTTAGACGAATTTATGATTTGTGCAAGTTAGCCCTTTCAATGGGGTTTTTACCACATACCAATGTAGGACCATTGAGTTTTGATGAAATGCAAAAACTCAAGGGTGTAAATGTCTCGATGGGGCTGATGCTGGAACAGTTAACGCCAACATTATTAAATAGTGTACATCGACACGCACCAAGTAAATTGCCAGAAGCTCGTTTACAACAATTGCAATGGGCGGGAGAGTTACAAATTCCCTTTACAACTGGCTTACTCTTAGGAATTGGAGAAACCTCTGATGATTGGTGGGAAACCTTAGAAGCTATATCTAACTTGCACCAACGTTACCATCACATTCAAGAAACGATCCTGCAACCTCATAGTCCAGGAAATCAGCAAACTTTTGATGCACCTCCTTTTAATCCCCATCAATTACCAGAAGTAATTGCTCAAGCACGTAAGATTTTACCGCCAGATATTACTATTCAAATTCCGCCAAATTTAGTTAAGGATGACCTATGGTTACTCGCTTGTATCGAAGCTGGTGCGGGAGATTTGGGTGGAATTGGGCCAAAAGATGAAGTAAATCCCGATTATCCTCATATTCAGGAACAGGCATTGAGAGAAATTCTACAACCTGCTGGGTGGGAATTGGTGCCGCGATCGCCAGTTTATCCGCAATTTGATAGCTGGTTGTCGGGGGAGTTGCAAACAGCAGTGAAGCGATCGCGGAATGCTATGTTATTGGTTTAACAAAACATTGCTAGACCCACACCACCAAAATAGCTTCAAATCAAGACTATGGGTGACGAATTCCCAATGCATCCTTCAGAAGATATAGATGGCAGCCCAAACCCTGTTGTAAAATAGACATTAAGAAGGATTTGGGGGGCCATTTACTGGTCATAAACGCCTATAGAAACTATCTTCGGAAATCTCCAAGGTTTAAAGTCCAGCCAGCTGAAGCAACTACAGCGGCTGTATCACCAGCGTATACCAGGCGATCGCATCACCACGCCTGAGTTTTCCCAGCGTCTGGCAGCAATTAGCACAGAAGTCAATCAGCCGGTGTGCGCCTACATAAACCGTCGCGGGCAAGTGATTCGCGTCGGGGTAGGTACACCGCGTCAAACGCAAATACCACCGATGGAATTGCCCCGTTACGGTGCAGAACGACTCAGTGGTATTCGTTGTATTGCCACCCATCTGAAGCCAGAACCGCCAAATGAAGCCGCACTCACGGCTATGGCCCTGCAACGCTTAGATGCCCTAGTTGTCCTAAACATTACCGGAACAGGATTTACACGGCGGGGAGGCGGTGCAACTGGGTATGTAAAAGAAGCTTATCTAGCTCATCTAATACCCCAAGAGTCTCGTACCCTGATTACTAGTCCTGCTGCTTTCAAAGTAGAAGAGAGCAAAATTCAAACCCCAAGTTGGAATATATCGCCACCGATGGATTTGGACGATCTGGCAGACCAGGATTTAGTAGATTTGGTGGAAAATCTGGAAGCAGAATTCCAGCGCGAATTTATCGCCCAGGAAGTAGATGCTGACCACGATCGCGTGCTAATTGTGGGGCTGATGACCAGTGAGACAACTCCCCTACAATTCCAAGATACTTTAGCAGAATTGGCACGTTTAGTTGATACTGCTGGGGGAGATGTATTACAGACAATACAACAAAAGCGATCGCGCGTTCATCCCCAAACAGTAGTTGGGGAAGGTAAAGTACAAGAAATTGCCCTAACAGCCCAAACACTAGGAGTTAATCTTGTCGTCTTCGACCGCGACCTCTCACCCTCCCAAGTCCGCAACTTAGAATTGCAAATTGGCATCCGGGTGGTTGACCGCACCGAAGTAATTTTGGATATTTTTGCTCAACGCGCTCAATCCCGTGCCGGTAAATTGCAAGTAGAACTAGCACAGCTAGAATATATGCAACCGCGACTGGCTGGTAGAGGTCGCACCATGTCCCGATTGGGTGGTGGTATAGGGACTCGTGGTCCTGGTGAAACAAAACTGGAAACCGAACGCCGTGCCATCGGGCAGCGTATTTCCCGACTGCAAAAAGAAGTAACTCAGTTGCAAGCCCATCGTTCGCGCTTACGCCAACGAAGGCAGCATCGAGAAGTTCCTTCAGTCGCTTTAGTTGGATATACCAATGCTGGTAAGTCTACCCTGTTGAACGCTCTCACTAATGCAGAAGTTTATACAGCCGACCAACTATTTGCCACTCTCGATCCCACCACCCGCCGCCTAGTGATTCCTTATGGCGAAACAAATGAACATCAGGAAATTCTGATTACAGATACGGTAGGGTTTATACACGAACTACCTGCATCATTAATGGATGCCTTCCGCGCCACCTTGGAGGAAGTCACAGAAGCCGATGCCCTACTACATTTGGTAGATTTGTCTCATCCTGCTTGGTTGCGTCATATTCGCTCAGTCAGGGAAATTTTGGCACAAATGCCAATAACTCCTGGTCCGGCGCTAGTGATTTTTAACAAGATCGATCAAGCAAATAGTGAGACACTAGCTCTAGCTAGAGAAGAATTTCCTCTCGCGGTATTTATTTCTGCGAGTCAGCGCTTGGGATTAGAAACCCTACGCCACCGCCTTGCTCAACTAATTGAATATGCCGTTGACAGTAGGTAAATGTTGAGTAACTAATTCAGTGTTAGCACTTCATATTAGTGTCGTGAATATTTAACTTTAGGGAAGGCAATTTATCGCCTTCCCTTATTTATTGCATTTCTATAAGGAAGAGTAGAAAAGTTGAATTATGCTTTTAACTTTAATTTTCCAGATATTTTTAACGCACCATTTTAGCATTGCCATACCAGTACAGTGGTTTTATGGCTCCTGTTTGATTTTTGTTCGCGCTGGGTGGTTTCATACAACCAGAGAAAAACTAAAACTGGGTTTCAAAACCTCTCCCCGAAACGGAGAGAGATTTGGAGAGGCATAAAAAGCCATGCCACAAAAAAATAAATCAAGACTTATGTATTTTTCTTTTTTAGTATGAAACCACCCTGCTGTCTGATTTTTGTTCGCGCAGCATGGCGTAGCCATACTAACTTGCGTGGTGCGCGTTCGCGGAGCGTGTCGCAGACAAGCCTCTCGTAGAGAAGCGTCTCGTAGAGAAGCGCAGCGCAAGCGCGATAGGCAAGGAGTGGGGAGTACGAAGTAGAAAAAAGCCTTTTTGATTTCTAGTGAATTTTTTCAAAAATCAGATTTGATTTTTGAACAATCTTTTAAATAAAACCCTGATAAAGCTGGCTTTTCACCTCAGTATGTTTTCAAGTATCAAATAGGATCCCTATATTTAATTTAACTCATGTACTTAGTGAAAGATTAAAATATCTACTCGTGTAGATTGGTGTGAGATACCTTGTGCAAGGTGGTTGTCTACAGGGTAACACTGCGCTTTATCCAACCTAAAATTTTTCCTCATAGAATAATCAATATCTCCTAAAATTTTGTTGTTTAAGTAATAATATTGAGAAACCAAATATTGATTATTCAACGTGAATCTAGACAATCCTAATTGAGAAAAATATATCAAGTGTAAATACTGAAAATTTCCATTAGTTCATAAAAACTATATTGATAATTACAAATTTAAATTTTTAGCTAACCTTGCTAAATAACGTAGACAATTGGTATTTTTTTGTGTCAATTTAGACGTTGGTAACTTCCATAAAAAAGTTATTTTGAGAGGTTTTAAATATCCTCAATAAAAAAAGGAGTTTCAATCGAGTGTCTCAACTATATTCCAAGAAAATAGCGGGTTATGCAATCTGTTGTATGTCAGCATTAGCTGTGGTGACAGTTTCACAGATGTCCCGAGCAGATGCAGCCTCTATGACTTTCTCAGTCACAGGAACTAACTCAGCATCAAATAATGCTCTGGCATCATCAGTTGTCTTTGATGACTTACTCAATCCAGGTAAGTTAACAGTGACTCTAACGAACATGAAAAATGTTTCAGTTCCTTCTGATGTCCTCACATCAGTCTTTTGGGACTATGCTGGATCTCCCTTAAACTTATCGTTAATTTCAGCAACAGCTGCAACGGTCACTAAAAACAACCCCTCTACCACTACAAATAATGTAAATCTTCTCAATACTCCTAATGGCAAGGAATGGGCATTTGCATCTACTACCAATTCCGCAGGACTTACTAATGGAGTAACCCAAGACTATGGTTTAGGTACTGCCGGCTTGGGTATTTTTCAAGGCATTGGTGGACAGCAGCAAGTGAATTACGGCATTATTGACGGCTACAATGCTAATGCAAATTCACCAGTCAAAGGAGGAAGTTTTGTTGACAATTCTGCCACGTTTGTTTTATCAGGACTGCCCGCTAACTTTGATATAAGAAAAATTGGTAGTGTTCGCTTCCAATATGGCACCGCTTTAAGTGAGCCTAGCATTATAAAAGCACAAGGGAATTATTATAGTCCTCCGCCTCCTCCACCAAAAAAAGTACCTGAACCTGGGACGACAGCCGCCCTTGGTTTATTTGCAGTGGGTGCATTGAAAGTGGTAAGGAAAAAATCTTTAGTAGTAGCCTAAGTGACAGTTAAAAAACTGCCAACACTGAAAAACACCAGATTCTTCCATAAAAGGAAATACTGTTTTTTTAGAAAGTCAAGCGTGCATCCCCTCTATTCTGTAAAAATTGATTAAGTACAAGATGGTGTAAATAGGCTAATAATTATAAATCGTTGCAAAGCTTGCATTCTTTCTAGGCTTTTCAACGATTTTTCGTTTTGCATAGTTCTGCACAAAAAGCTGGCTAAGTGTAGCGGATCTCGAAGGAACTCAGCGATACAAATAACTGAATTTAGTTAGCCACTTCTGAAAGTAAAGTCAAAACCGCATAGAAAACCTACAGCCAGTTGCAACGTTCTAAAATTAAAAAGTATTAAATCAAGTTGAGGACATTATGGCTGCAAAAGTAGAAATTTACACTTGGAGGACTTGCCCGTTTTGTATCCGTGCCAAAAGTTTACTGAAAAACAAGGGCGTTGAATTTATCGAATACAGCATCGACGGAGATGAAGCAGCCAGAAATAAAATGGCTCAAAGAGCAAATGGACGGCGCTCGTTACCGCAAATTTTCATCAATGACGATCATATTGGTGGTTGTGATGATATCCACGCTTTAGACAGTCAAGGCAGGCTGGATGAGCTACTAACTTCCGTGTAAGTTTAGAAGATATTACACTAGCGACAAGCCACTGCAAATTACGCAGCAGTCGCTACAACTCTGTTTACGAAATTTTTCTTCTCGCAAAAGTATCTGTCCATAAGACTTTACCCTCCAGTTCCTACTCAGCAGTACAGATGTACATCAATTAGTAAGATCATCAAGAGATAATAATTGAACAACCATTTAATTTCTTGGTGATTGAGGTATAAAGGGTGAAACTGGCTTTTATCATTGATCCCATCCATCTGCTTGACCCGTGTCATGATACCAGCATTGCCCTGATCGAAGCAGCGCAAATCCTGGGACACGAAGTTTGGGTAACTCAAGCAAATCTGCTGAGTGTGGCGGAGGGCAAAGCTTGGGCTGTCCTACAGCGAGTCGAACTTGTACCAGTGCAGTTGGTGGAGAGACGCTGGATAGCGGCGAATCCTTGGTATAAGTTAAGTGATTCTTCCTTAACTTCCTTAGAGACAATGGATGCCGTATTTATGCGGACAGATCCACCTGTCAATGATTCTTACCTCTATGCCACCTACATTTTGGATTATGTTGACCAAAATAAAACTCTGCTGATTAACAGTCCTAGCGGCATTCGAGGGGCAAATGAAAAAATGTATGCCCTCCAGTTTACCAAAGCGATTCCAGAAACGATTGTCAGTGCTGATAAGCAGTTTATTCGGCAATTTGTTGAAGCCAAGGGGGCAGCTGTTCTCAAACCACTGGGAAACAAAGCCGGGGAAGGAATTTTATTTTTGCAATCAAGCGATCGCAATTTTAACTCCATTGTCGAACTCAGTACCCTCCAAGGTCGAGTGCCAGTAATGGTACAAACCTATCTACCGGAGGCAAAAGAAGGAGATAAACGCATTATCCTGCTCAATGGCGAACCGATTGGTGCGCTCAATCGCCTCTCTAGCGGAACTGATTTTCGCAATAATATGGCAACTGGTGGTACAGTCGCTCAAACCGAAATTACCCCAAGAGAACATGAAATTTGTACCCAAGTAGCCGAACGCTTACGCCAAGATGGTTTAATTTTTGTGGGTATAGATGTTATTGGTGGCTACTTAACTGAAGTTAACGTCACCAGTCCTACGGGAATTCGTGAAATTGATCGTCTAGATGGTACTCACCTTGGTTATCAGGTTATTCAATGGATTGAACAGTCATTAAATTCAAGGAGGCAGGAAGAGTAAATCAGTAGGGGTCAAATCCCCTGCTGATTTGAAGCCATGAACTAGAGTTCAGTCGAGGCCTTATCTACTGGTGAAGGCATTTCTAAAGTACAGGCGGTTTTCCTCCTGCCTCCTGCCTTCATTGATAAATGTAAATTATTTTTACTTGGTGTCCTATTTCCCAGAAAACAACATTACTTCGGGTGCTTGCGTGGGCAACTCGCCCATACAGCTTTGTTTATACAGAATATAAGTTTAATGAATCGCAATGGTAGATGTAGCAATGTCTACGACGGGCTACATTTAAACATTCCTAGTTGGGCAGTTCTTCTGGTTTATTTGTTCCAAAAGCACAGCTAGACATGGGAGCGAGCAGAACCCTGCCTAAGTTAATTCTATAAGTAGCGTTAAGAAATTTCTTTACCAATTAGCAAAATTAGGGATGGCAACGGATTGCTTATCCCTGCTTTTGGTAAACCCTGAAACTAACAGATTTTATACAGCACTTAGCCTAACCTGAGACTGCTAATTTAATCTAAAATCTCAAATCCAAAATCTTTTAATTCCGTGGTGTTCGTCGGTTTCTCAAGAAGTCAGGTATATCCAATCCAGGTTTTTCTTTTGGTTCTGGAGTTGGAGTTGGAGTTGGAGTTGAACTTGGAGTTGAGGTTGGGGGATTAACTGCGGGTTGTTGTGTTGTTGGTCGCTTCGAGGTATTAGGTGCTACTCGAACACTAGCTACGCTTTGTTGTACCGCAGCTTGTACTTCACCTGTAAACCCAGTGGCAATTACAGTAATTCTGACCTCACCTTGGAGTCTGTCATCAATTACAGCCCCAAAAATAATATTGGCGTTGGGATCAACTACTTCATAGATTGCTTCTGCGGCTGCATTCACTTCATGTAAAGTAAGATCGGTACCGCCTGTAATATTAAATACAACCCCTCTAGCACCTTCAATAGAACATTCTAGTAACGGTGAAGAAATAGCTGCGATCGCAGCTTCTCTGGCTCTAGATTTTCCAGAACTAACGCCAATTCCCATCAATGCCGATCCTGCATCTGCCATCACAGCCCGGACATCAGCAAAGTCAACATTTACCAAACCGGGAATTGTGATGATATCAGAAATACCTTGCACCCCTTGACGCAACACGTCATCTGCATAGCGAAAAGCTTCTTGCACAGGTGTTTGTTCGGGGATCACTTCCAGTAGTTTGTTGTTAGGAATAATAATCAGTGTATCTACCCTACTTTTTAAGCCTTCGATCCCTTGTTCGGCTTGGCTGGTACGGCGGCGACCTTCAAAGACGAATGGACGTGTGACTACCCCAACAGTGAGAGCGCCCATTTCTTTGGCTACTTCTGCTACGATTGGAGCTGCACCAGTCCCAGTACCGCCACCCATACCAGCGGTGATAAATACTAGGTCTGCACCCTCTAAAGCTGTAGCAATTTCGTCTCGTGATTCCTCAGCTGCCTTTTGACCGATGGCAGGATTACCACCTGCTCCTAAGCCCCGCGTTAGCTTTTGTCCAATTTGTAATCTACTGGGAGCGCCTGCCAGAGTTAAAGCTTGGGCATCAGTATTTATTGACCAAAACTCTACACCAGAGACATCAGATTCGATCATGCGGTTAACGGCATTACCACCGCCGCCACCGACACCAATCACTTTGATGTTGGCAACCCGACCAGGGACAATCTCGCCAATGCGGCTATTTTCCGTAAAAATCTTCTTATTATCGTGATTTTGTCCGAAGTTCATCCCAGAGTTATTAAAGGGATTGGTCGAGTTAACTGCCAGAGAAAACCCAGGCTGTCCCGGAGATTGGGAATTTTTATAGGTGAGTCCTTGGTTATTATCAAGTGTCATTGGATTTGTGAGAGGGTAGATAAACGACTTTTCCAGGTGCTATTCACTTAAGAGTCAACTATAGTTTGACACTGCCACAATACTATGGCACTGTTCTTTATTGTTTTCACTACTGCCAAGCCTAACAGAATTGGCGGTATGAAAATTTGCTATGAGATCAGCTTTTAATGCAGCCGATCGCACAGCCAATTCTAGAGAAGTATACCTATATTTATCCAAAAGTGACTTGTATAACTTCAACCAGACATTAATCTCTTCATTCTTCTCATCAGAGAACATAACTTCTAAAGACACACTACAGCGCATCTTATCTGCCTCAATAATATTGTTAATAGGTTTCACCATTGGGGATAATTGCAACTTTATACAGAAAATTTACCTGATACTTACTTATTCTTAAGGTTGAAGTAAGCAAGAATTTACTTGTCAGACTATACCTGATTAATTTGTTGTTTGGGGGGTCTTAATGGACACTTTGTTAGAGCAATAGTCTATCTTACGAGAACCCTCACTAGTGTGGTCAACAAATCAAGATTTCCCTAGAGGTTTCGTAACCCAATTAAGAAAGATGGTACAGAATAGTCCAAACTGATTGCCCAAAAGTAGTCTTTACGCAACTTTTGGTAGTACTTTAAGTTACAGGTTTAAACTTCAGTAAACTGTCTTTGGAAGTATCCTCAACAGACCAAA
Source organism: Nostoc punctiforme PCC 73102 (assembly GCF_000020025.1). Taxonomy (GTDB): domain Bacteria; phylum Cyanobacteriota; class Cyanobacteriia; order Cyanobacteriales; family Nostocaceae; genus Nostoc; species Nostoc punctiforme. Next base: position 5,954,860 of record NC_010628.1, read on the forward strand.
GTTAGATTGTCAGACATCTTGCACCCTACTATTAGATGTTAGGGTAACAATTTGAGAGTGTTTTACTCACAAAAGAGATTTCATGATTGATCTTCTCATTTTAATTAGAAGTTAATGCCGATTTTCGCGCGAGTTGCAGGAAAACCGAAAATAATAAATATTTTTATCAGCATAAAGCTTCTTAATTTACTAGGAGCTATCAATACATTAAACACGCTAGATATTTTTAGGGTTTTTGGGAGTTAATTTTTGGTCTTTTTGGTTCATTTGTACTAAAGGAAAATCGGGATTTTTCAGATCAATATACTCTATTTGACCAGAATCGAGTTTCGCTGATAAATGGCGCATTTGGGCGAGTACCTTAATTTGTTCAGACAACAGGGGGCCTGGAACGCCAAGATGCACATTTCCTAGTTCTGTTTTCAAAATTAAATTCGCTGGATTTTGGCAATCAATTTCCACTACTTTCACAGTACTTTGGCTGATAGCTTGATGAATATGAGCCCAGTTGAGACAGTATTGTTTGGGCGAGCCAATTACTCTGAGATTGGGTAATTTCCTAGTGGGATTCAGTGATGTGTATTTTTCTAAAGGTATCCAGGCCCCACTTGCATCTAGTAAGCCCAGTGTGACTTTTTTATTGCCAGTACCCTGATTTGCCCCACTTGCTGTTTGAGTCATTGCGACAGGGACTCGTTCTTGGATTTCGATGTTTAATCCGGGAGGAAACAGGCGACGTCTCACGATCGCTTGAGCAATAGTTGGTTGTTTTTTCAAAGAGTTTGCGATCGCTTCTGGTTCAATCCGCCACAAAGATTGGGGATAAGATAGCACTAATAGAGATTGAGCTGTCTCATCTGACAGTAATTGATTACCTGATTTCATCACTACTTGTTTGGGAGTTTTTAACACCCATACTGGTTGAACTGCTACCCACAGCAATCCACCCGCCAAACCGGTAATGGCAAAGGTTCGCCAAATAGCTTGAATAATTCTCATCTGCCGTCGCCGACGTAATTTTTTACGACGCTGGGCAAGATCCGTGCGGGAAACTGATATTATGCCAGCCATTCAAACCCCTTTCTGGTTACAATCCAAATTCCTTGACGCGCTTGTATCATTATTAATTTCAGTAAACACTGTCGGCATCTGTTAACCGCTCTCCTCAAGACTTTTTTTATTTTTAGTAACACTTTACAGTAAGTACACAACGAACGTAGTCTCTAGTCATCCTTCCTATTAAAGTTTCCGGTGTCCATTCTTAACTCACTGTTGTATTTTTGACAAGGGACATAAAACATTTTTTCTTTAAAGATTACAAAATCTTAATTTAAATATTTCTGATTTTGTTTTATTGACAAATAGAATGTGAAGTGATAAATAAGTCTTCCTTTATCTATGTATAGATTGCTATAATTCATACTAGTCATGTCTCATCAACTATACAAACAGGGAATAATATAATCGAGTAGCCTTTTTTACTGATTAACTCCGTCATCAAGGTTTGTGTCAGGTTAAAGAAAAGCTATGAGATTGTCAAAACCTCAATAGTAGGTGTAAAAAGGACAGATATGTTTAAGGTTATTAGGGTCAATTAAATCTCTATCATACTACTGACAGTAATCCTGTAATAAGTGCTGTCTTTTGCAAGACACTACCAACTTGCAAATCTATTGCGTGCCTATATCAAAGTTAGAGATTGTTTGTATAAAAAATACGATTAACTGCATCTACCCACGCGTCTACATACACCTATACATACATGAAAACGACATTCAATTTGTCACGTTTTTATAAAGCATGTAACCCAAGCTACACGCTTAATATAAGCAACGTGCTAGATCGCCAGTATTACATAGATTTTGCTGATGTCCGTGGTTGTAAGATTGTCGAAGAATTGCAACGGACTATAGTTCGGATTTCTCCTGATGAGCCAACCTGTCAGTTATTTACGGGTCACATTGGCTGCGGTAAATCAACGGAATTGCAGCGCCTGAAAACAGAACTAGAATTGGCAGGATTTCATGTGGTTTATTTTGAGTCCAGTCAAGACTTAGACATGGCGGATATTGATATCAGCGATATTTTGCTGAGTGTAGCCCGTCAAGTCAGTGCCAGTTTAGAAGGCATTAACATCAAACTCAAAGGTGGTTACTTTACCAATTTGTTTAAAGAAGTAGGCGATTTTTTACAAAGCCCCATAGAGCTTTCTGGACAAGCAGAATTATCCTTAGGTATTGCCAAAATTACCGCCAAAACCAAAGATAGTACCCAGATGCGGAATCAACTGAGGCAATATTTGGAACCACGTACCAATAGTATTTTGCAAGCGATTAACGAAGAAATTTTAGAAAGGGCTGTTGAACAATTAAAGCTGCGGGGTCAAAAAGGACTGGTAGTGATCGTAGATAATTTGGATCGAGTCGATATGCGTCCCTTAGCATCAGGGCGATCGCAACCAGAATATCTCTTTATCGACCGAGGCGAACAGCTACGCCGACTCAAATGCCACCTAGTTTACACCATTCCTCTAACGTTAATTTTCTCTAATGAGTATGAGACATTAAAAAATCGCTTGGGGGGAGGGATTGCACCAAAAGTACTACCAATGGTATTGGTGCGGCAAAGAGATGGCAGTGATTACGAACCAGGGATGTCACTAGTACGCCAGTTAGTTTTAGCAAGAGCTTTTCCAGAAGTTTCTTTGAATGAAAGGCTTTTATTAATTACAGAATTATTCGATCATTCCCAAACCTTGGATCGGATATGTCGAGTTAGCGGTGGCCACATTCGCAACTTATTGGGTTTACTTTATAGCTGCCTGCAACGACAAGATCCACCTTTTTCTAGAGAATGCTTAGAAGCTGTGATTAAAGACTACCGCGACGATCTGCTATTAGCTATTGATGAATCCCAGTGGGAATTATTGTTTGAAGTAGTGCAACAACAGAGAGTTAAAGGTGAGTCTGACTATCAAAGCTTACTACGAAGCATGTATTTGTTTGAATATCGTGACCCTCTGGGGCGCTGGTTTGGTATCAGTCCAGCCCTAGCAGAAACAGAAAAAGTTTTAGCTTGGCAACAAAAAAAGTAATAGTGCTGGGTAAGTTAATAGTCATTAGTCCTTTGTCCTTTGCCATTGGACTAATTACTCATGTCTATGCCCAATACTTCTCTACGGAAGGCTGCGCCCTAAGCGTAGCTATGCCGCAGGCTTTACGGCTTCTCTACAAGACGCTACGCGAATGCTCAGTACAAATGTCCCATGTCAAATGCTCAATAAAAAATGACTACTGACAAGCAGCTACACGTTTACACAAAAGAAAATCAGCATTCCTTGCAAAGACTGATGAGAGCGATCGCACTTTCTGAAGGTCAATTTGCCCTAATTTTAGTTCGGTGTAACTATGGGCAATTACGTGAACAAATGTTAGAAAATATTCGCTCCATCACCAAAGATATCAATATCAGAGAAATTGTCCTCAATTCATCAACAACTTCCTTACACAACACAATAGTCTCAGAACTATCCTTAGATAATCCCGCTGTCCTCACAGACTCTTTGCCAGCTGCTGTTATGGTTTTTGGTATTGAGTCAGCAATCGACCTAGAAAACTTGCTTACAGGCATTAACCAAGCGCGAGATATCTATGCCGCAACTTTTCCATTCCCAGTAGTGTTGTGGCTACAAGATGAAGTTGCATCATTGTTGTCCAGATTAGCACCTGATTTTAAAAGTTGGGCTGCAACCACGATTAAATTTGAAATGGCAAAAGCAGATTTGATTGCTTTGATCCACCAAGAAGCAGAATCTCTATTTGCCAAAGTTTTAGAAGCAGGTGCTGAAACATTTTTATCTAATGCTTCCCTAGATTTAGATCCGAAGTCTCAACACCGCCATGAAATAGAATCAGCCCGTAATGATTTGCTGCGCCTATATGGTATTCAATTAACACCAGGATTAGAAGCTAGTTTAGAATTTGTGTTAGGACGAGATAAATATGCCAACGATCAAATTAATGGTGCTTTAGGCAATTATCAAAGAAGCCTAGCATTATGGCAGCAGGAAACGAAGAGAGTAGCTGAGTTGGAGAGTAATTCTTCTTTACCTCTCTCATGTCCTCACCCTACTCCTCCCTCGCCTTTACTCAAGCAAGCAATAGTACTATTCCACCTGGGACTGTGTTATCACCGCATGGCAGACTTACACCACAATAGTAATAGTCGGTATTGTGAACATGCTCTCTTGTGGTTTCAACAATGCTTGGACGTATTGGAGGAGGTACAAAGAGAAGACTTAGTGGCTAAATTTATTTTGCCTGCTTGTGAAATGCTGCAACGTTTACAAGCTTGGGACGACTTAAAAAAATTAGCTCAAAAGTCATTACTTATACATAAAATCTATGGAACTCCTGCACAAATTGCTCAAAATTATGGTTTTTTGGCAAATGTGGCAGTTTCAGAGTCGAATTGGGTACTAGCTCATGAATTAGCGAATGCGGCACTTTCTATTTCCGAAGAAGCAACAGAAGTTTCTCTGCGAGATGCTTTGCGAACACGACGACAAGAAAGTTGGCATCTTCTGTTGCTTGCACGTACACAGCGACATCTAGGTGAATCAGAAGAAGCGATCAATAACCTGGAATGGGCGAGGGTAGTTTGTGAGCTACAACATCAGCCATCACTGTATTTAGAGATATTAGAGGAACTGCGATCACTTTACTTTTTTGAGCGTCATAACTATACAGAAGCCTTTAAACTCAAGCAAGAAAAAATTCAGATAGAACATCAGTATGGATTTCGTGCCTTCATTGGGGCAAGTCAATTACAGCCGCAACGATCTAGAATTAACCCAGTATTGGAACCTCAAAAAATACCGTTTATTCCTGAAGGAGTTGCCCAAGAAATATCAGCTTCAGGACGACAGCAAGATGTCAATCGTTTGATTGAAAGAATTAGTCGTGCTGACTATAAACTTACAGTAATTTATGGTCCATCGGGCGTAGGTAAAAGTTCAATTCTCAAAGCTGGTTTAGTACCAGCCCTGACAGGAAAAGTTATCGGAGAACGCATTCCTATACCTATTGTTTTGTCTGTTTATACTGATTGGCTCACAGTCTTAATCAGCAGTCTCAACCAAGCGTTGGCATACACAGGAATATCAGTTAATTCTGACTCTACATCCAGTATACTGCTAGAAAAAATTCGTTTAGCAACCGAGCGCAATTATACAATAATTCTCATATTAGACCAGTTTGAAGAATTATTTTTTATTAGCAATCCTCCTACACAAAGAATTGAATTTTATCAATTATTTAGTGGGTGTTTAAATATTTCATTTGTAAAAATTATCCTTTCATTAAGAGAAGATTACTTACATCATTTATTAGAATTTGAACGTTTGAGCCAAAAAAATAGTATTGGACTATATGATTTAGGTGTAATTAATAAAAATATTCTCGATAAGGACATTCGCTACTATTTAGGAAAATTCTCTAGCCAGGATGCTAAAGCCATAATTCAAAGTCTTACTCAACGTTCTCATTATGAACTAAGTGATGAATTAATTAACCGATTAGTCCAGGATTTGACAGGAGAACTAGATGAAGTACATCCAATTGAATTACAAATAGTTGGCGCTCAACTACAAATAGAAAATATTACTACCCTTGGAGAATACAAGCTTTGCGGTGGCTCGGCAAAATTGGTTGAACGCTGGCTAGGGGAAGTGATCGAAGACTGCGGCCCGGAGAATGAAGAGTTAAGTTGGAAATTATTATTTGAGTTAACTGATGAGAAAGGGACGCGACCGTTAAAAAGTAAAGCTGATTTAGCGGCTGCATTAGTTAATAACCATGATATAGATACAATATCAAGCTTTGACATAGTTGGGGAACTGATTTTAGAAATATTGGTGGGTTCAGGTTTGGTGTTGCGAGTTAGAGAGGAATTAGGCGATCGCTACCAGCTAGTTCATGATTATTTAGTTGAACCAATTCGCCAAAAAAACAACTATGGTATGCTCGCCGAGTTTGAAAAAATCAAACTTGAAAAAATTAGAGCAGAAGTAGCCCAACAACTGAGTCAAAAGCAACTCAATTTGGTGTTGCAACGCCGACTGCGAGAAGCACGGTTTGTAGGCGCAATGCTGGCAATCATGGGGGGAACAATAGCAGCATTATGGTGGCAAGCTGACTTGCAAAAAACAGCAGCAATTCACCAAACTCTGCGAGCTGAACGCAGTGAAACCAACTTGAGGATTAGTGGAATCACGGCTGCTAGCGAAGCTCTATTTGCGTCTAATAAAGAGTTTGATGCTTTATTAGAAAGTTTGCGAGCTTGGAGAGAACTAAAACAGGCAGATGGAGTGCAACCAGATACCCGAATGCGGGTGGTAACAGCCCTGCAACAGGCGGTTTATGGGGTAACAGAAGTCAACCGCTTAGAAGGACACACTGATATTGTCTGGGGAGTAACTTTCAGCCCAGATGGTCAAACCCTAGCATCAGGTAGCCGCGATCGGACTGTGAAAATTTGGCATCCTGATGGTACTTTACTTCAAACCCTCAAAGGTCACACTGATGCTGTTACCTCTGTAAGCTTCAGCCCAGATGGTCAAACCCTAGCGTCCGCCAGCCTCGACAAAACAGTACAAATCTGGAATAAAAACCCGATTACAGGTGAATTTGATCTCAAGCCATATAAAACCCTGAGAGGACATAAAGATTGGGTTTATAGCGTTAATTTCAGCCCTGATGGTGAGTTGTTAGCTACTGCCAGTAAGGATACAACCATAAAACTCTGGCGCAAAGACGGTACATTAGTAAAAATCCTGAGAGGACATCGAGGGTGGGTTAACTGGGTAAACTTTAGTCCCGATGGTCAATTAATCGCCTCGTCCAGCGATGACAAGACAGTGAAAATCTGGCGACGGGATGGTAGCCTGGTTACAACTTTGCAGGGACATCAGCAGGGTGTGACTGTAGCTGTTTTCAGCCCCGACGGTAAATTTTTAGCGTCAGCAGGTCGAGACAAGACAGTGAAACTTTGGCGGCGCGAGAATAACAACACTAAAGACAGTTTTGACTTTCGTCTTTACAAAAATTTACGGCAGCATAGCAGTACAGTATGGAGTGTGAGCTTTAGTTCCGATAGTAAAAAGTTAGCTTCCGCAGGTGAAGACAATACCATAAACCTCTGGAGTGTAACTGGTACTTTACTCAAAACCTTCAAAGGACACAGTGATGCTGTTGTTACTATCGCTTTCAGTCCGAATAACAAATTGCTGGCTTCAGGAAGTTTCGACAAAAGCGTGAAACTATGGAGTTTAAATGCCCCAACACCGCCTACTCTTCAAGGGCATCAAGATCGAGTTTTGAGCGTTACTTGGAGTCCCAACGGTCAGATGCTGGCTTCTGGTAGTAGCGATCGCACTGTAAAACTCTGGAAGAAATACACTAGTAATGGCGAGTTCAAAACTCGACTTTACAAAACTTTAGTAGGGCATACAAGTAAAGTTCCTAGTGTCAGTTTTGACCCCAAGGGTAAAATGCTGGCTTCAGGAAGTTATGACAAAACTGTGAAACTTTGGCGGCTTGACGGTACTTTAATCATGACTCTTCACGGACATCGCGATAGTGTGATGAGCGTGAATTTCAGCCCCGATGGTCAGTTTCTGGCATCAGCTAGCAAAGATAAAACCGTGAAGCTTTGGAACCGTCAAGGTAAGTTACTCAAAACCTTAATGGGGCATCAGGGTTGGGTAAATAGCGTAAATTTCAGCCCTGATAGTCAGATTTTAGCCTCTGCCAGTGATGACCAAACTGTAAAACTGTGGAACCGTGAAGGCAAATTGCTCAAAACTTTTTCGCCCCATGACAGTTGGGTGTTAGGTGTCAGCTTTAGTCCCACTGATGAGTTGCTGGCTTCTGCCAGTTGGGATAACACAGTAAAACTGTGGCGACGGGATGGTACGTTGTTAAAAACCCTATTAAAAGGGTATAGCGATAGCGTCAACGCTGTAACTTTCAGTCCCAATGGTGAATTGCTGGCCGCCGCCAGTTGGGATAGTACAGTAAAACTTTGGAGTCATGAAGGTAAATTAATTAAAAGTCTGAATGGGCATCGTGCCCCAGTGTTAAGTGTCAGTTTTAGCCCAGATGGTCAAACACTAGCATCAGCTAGTGATGACAACACGATAATTCTGTGGAATTTAAACCTTGACGATCTGCTTGTTCGTGGTTGCGACTGGGTGGGTGATTATCTCAAGCACAACCGTAATCTTGAGGAGCGCGATCGCTTTCTTTGTAATGGCATACCCACTAAAAACTCTTTTTAATTATGAATCAAGTTGAAGCCTCAATGAGCAACCGCTCTTGGTTTAGCGGTTGATGAGGCGATCGGGGTTGTTAATTCAGAGCTAGAAAATAATTTTCGAGTTAATCAGCAAAGGAGCGATCGCTCTCTAAAACTTCACGGCTATTTTCTGCGGCAGCCTCTTGTGGCAAATTCGCTAGAAAAGCTTGTAGTCTCATACGCTCGATATAAGGCCAGCCTCCCTCAGACTCAATATCTTTTAGGAGTGAGTAAAGTTGCCGACGGTTAACAGGCAAACTCTCTTGAAAAACCCCATCTCGGATCTCTCTGTGTAACTGTTCCAATTGCCTAAGCAAAGCCAAAAGAGCTACAGTCTCACTTTCACAACCCTGCACAGCATCGTACACCACAGTTGTGATCGCTTGCAGTTTACAGGACAACTCCCCTGATTCCAGATTTTTGTTATGGTTCATGCCAACTTTTCCGTATAAATGAGGCCAACTCAAATTTACCGGAGATTTTTAATTTTCCCTAGTTTGCCAGTACTTACTCTAGACATTGAGCCAACAAAATGAAGCTCCTGTAGGCTTTTAGATGGTTTTTTGCTAGATTCACCGCGTTTGCTCTTCCCTGCACTTACCTAAGTAAGGGTTGAATATAACTAGATTTGTATCTTTATTAAAAGCAATTGCGATCGCTCCTAAAAGAGCGTAGTAACCTTTAGCATAGCCTCCACATCAGCTAGATGCGATCGGGACGAGACTTTGTTAATTAAGAGTACTTTGATTTTGAGTTAAAAAAAATCGTATGATCTGGCTAATTTACCCATCAAACAATGGGCTGTATGTAGTAGCGTCACATACATGATACAAAAAGACTTGGGCGACGCTGCTTTTGCAATTGGCAAAAGCAAAGTGCAAAGCAGACAACTCTCTTCGCACTTTTTGAGGCAAGCACTTATGCTGCTCTGTGTAGCGCTTACTCATCCACCCGCCCAACTCTAACAAATGCCACCAACAGTAAAACTGCTGGTTTTTTGCTCCCTAGTTACACACATCCAAAAAGGATACAGTGTGCTACTTATTCTGGGGTTTACTCCCCAAGCTCAAGAGAACGACACGTTTAACTACGTTTAGCAGAGAAAATTTTGACTGGCGACTTCCAGCCTATACGCCCTGACATTTGTTTCAATTCTGGTAATCAGAGCAACGCAGTGTCACTTCGAAGATGGCTTTTCGTCAGAAATCAAAGCTTCGATGCAGTTTTACAACTTAGATATTAATTTTTGAGATTGAGGTTGACCATGAGGTATCGCGCTTTAATTGTTGCATTCTTGGCTTTGTGCCTGGGACTAATAACTGCTTGTAGTGATGCTCCTGCTACTAGTAGTAGAGATGTACTTACTTACGACCAAATTCGTGGTACTGGCTTGGCGAACAAATGCCCCCAACTAGCAGAAACAAGCCGTGGCTCCATTCCCATTGATTCTAGCCAGTCTTATGCCATCAAAGAACTTTGCTTAGAACCAACTAGCTTTTTCATCAAAGAAGAACCTGCTAATAAACGCCAAGAAGCAGAATTTGTTGCTGGCAAATTGTTGACTAGATACACTTCCACTATTGACCAGGTGCAAGGCAACCTAAAAATCAACTCAGATAATAGCTTGACCTTTGAGGAAACTGATGGTCTTGACTTCCAAGCCATCACCGTACAACTTCCTGGCGGTGAGCGAGTACCTTTCCTCTTCACCATCAAAAACTTGGTTGCTCAAACCCAACCCAGTTTGAGCAGTATTAACACCTCTACGGACTTTGAAGGCACTTTCAAAGTTCCTTCCTACCGTGGTGCTGCCTTCCTAGATCCCAAAGGTCGTGGTGTCGTCAGTGGCTACGATAATGCCGTAGCTCTCCCTGCTCAAGCGGATGATGAAGAACTTACCCGCACTAACGTAAAGCGTGCTGAAAATCTTAATGGTAAGATTTCTCTGCAAATCGCTAAAGTAGATAGTTCTAGTGGTGAAATTGCTGGTACTTTCGAGAGCGAACAGCCATCTGATACAGACTTAGGTGCTGGCGAACCGAAAGAAGTCAAGATTCGCGGTCTATTTTTTGCACGGGTTGAATCGACTCGTAGCTAAATTCTCTAGAGTTAGATAACTGACCTGGCATTCAGAACTACAATTCTGTAAACATCAGGTTTGATCGCAAAAGTTAACTTCTTTGCCCACATTTTCAGGGCTGTTTCATTCCTATAAAAGCCTTACAGAGACGAAAAGAAACAAGAGAAGAATTTCTCCTTCCCTTGTCCCCAGCTTTTCAAGAGGCTTTGAAAGAATGAAACAGCCCTGCCTTTTTTCAGGGTGGTACATAGATTTCTGATAAAGAGGCGGAAAGCTTAAAGCCTAATATGCTTGGGTTAGTGATATTTTGCCGCGCAAGACCTTCCCAAATCAATCTCGCATTTTGTTGTATTTGCTTGCGTAAATATACATACTATTTTTCAAATATTATTAGTTATTTTTAATTGTTAGATGAATTTCGGTTGAATTGACAGGTAATTTTACTGTAAATTAAACTTTTACTATCTAATAAAATTCCGACTATTGTTGTTTTGTTTTGGGAAATTAGCTTCATCATTAATTAATTAAAGTTAAGTAAAATCTCGGTTTGATATTTAGTAATTAATTTTATATTTTATTTCTATGTAGTTCTAAAAATAGCTACAGATTATCCCAAAGATAAATAACAAACTAAATACCAACTTCACCCATTTAAATTTTGCGTGGTTGTCAAGCAATTCTATTGGGATTTTGCCTAAAAAAAGTTGTTAATCCCATAGTAATTGCTATTACATACAGCGCGATATTCTGTTTAATATCGCACAATCGCAATTTAATTTAAAAGTGAGTAATTGATTGTTAATTTACTCAATAGACACGGTGCTATGCCTACCACAGTCACCAATGAACTAAAACATGAAATTTGGCAGTTGTTGCGAGAATATCAGCAATCTCGGTCAGAAAATGTTCGTAATAAACTGGTAAAACTCAATTTTGGACTTGTGAGAAAAGAAGCTCACTACTGGACGAATCAATGTCATGAAACCTACGATGATTTGCTCCAGGTTGGATGTTTGGGTTTAATCAGAGCGATTGAAAAATTTGAACTTTCCAAGGGACATGCCTTTAGTTCCTATGCTCTCCCTTATATTCGGGGTGAAATTCAACACTATCTCCGAGATAAAGGTGTCACCGTGCGAATTCCTCGGAAGTGGTTAGCACTCCAACAGCAAGCAATAGGAGTGTCACGTTCTTGGCGTGAAAAGCATAATCGCCAACCAACAGATACCGAATTAGCAGCAGCGCTAGAAATTTCTCCAAACGAATGGCAAGAAATTAAGTTAGCGTGGATAAATCGCGCTCCCTTGAGTCTTGATGTGCCAATCCAAGATGGAGAAGAAGGTTCTACTTGTTTGGGAGAATTGGTTCCCGATCCTCACTATCGCAGCTTTCAATTGGCACAAGAAGACCAACTTCGCTTGCAACAAGCATTGGTTCAACTCGAACAACGCACCCGTGATGTCTTGGAATGCGTATTCTTACAAGATTTGACACAAAAACAAGTTGCAGAACATCTCGGGATAAGTGTCGTGACAGTTTCCCGTAGAGTCAAGAAAGGTCTGGATTTGATGAAACAGCTTATGGGTGTAGCAGACGATTAACTGCAAATAAACTAAACCCGCAGTTATGCTGGGATGTTAGTGTTAAAAATAACCCTTGAAATGTAAAAAATTAGGTTATAAAGGTAACATACTTTGCCTTTGATACAAATTTTAGGCATGTATATTTCCATTTTTCAATTTTCCAATGGCTTTTGAGAACAGCTCATGGGCAGAAATTTAAAAATTACAATTGCAGCTATTTTAACCTTAGCGATCGCTGGATGTGCTTCTGAAGATACACAACAAGCCGTTAATCCTGCGCCGATTCCTAAAATAGTAGCAAAGTCTCCACCAACGGCTCAATCCTTTAAGAATCCAGTGATACCTGCCAAACAGGTTTCACAAGCTACTCCTGTATCTGTTAACTTGATTCAATCCACTAATCCTACAGAGCGGGCACCGTTAATTCTAGTATCAAAAGAACGGACTGACCCATTTGCCCAAATTTTTGGGCAGACGGTTTCGGGAATGCCTAAAACATCTGGAACTGGAAAACCTGTTCCTGTCTTGCCTAAGCTACCGACTGCATCGCTAGCAGGACGAAAACTTTCAACACCTCGCATAGCTTTAAATCAGAAGAAAAATAATATTGCTTCTGTACCAAAAAAAGTTAATTCTACTTTGACTTCAGTCTTACCTAAGGTTTTGCCTCAAGTTGTCCCCAACCCGACTTTAGTATCTGTATTGCCACCAGCAGCACAACCTGAGTTAGCAAGGGCAGTTATTGTGACTGGTGTAGTTCTAATTAGTAAGGAACCGCAGGCAATTATCAAAGTACCAGATGAGCCGACGAGTCGCTATGTGCAAGCAGGACAGCGATTAGCAAATGGCGTACTGATTAAACGGATTGAAATGAATGGAGGCTCCAACCCGATTGTAATTCTCGAACAATTTGGTATCGAAGTTGCCAAAATGGTAGGGGAAGGGGCCGTCAACTCAACACCATCAGCTACATCTGCTAATGGAAATCCTATTTCAGTGGCAACGCCCTCCTCAAATCCTCTTAATGTTGGAGCTTCATAGAGATGGAGACTAAGGAAAAAATTGAATTCGCTGGTTGTCCTTTAGCTGTCTATAGAGAGATAGCAGCTCATTTACGTCAAGTTGAAGGGGTAGAAGTGGATTTAATTCCCCAATCATCCCAACAGTTTGATTACAATCAAAGTCAAATTGGTGCTTTGTCCATCTCGTGGACAGCGAATTCTGGTTCAGAAAGTCGGCAACAAGTTAAGCAAATTTTGACTTACTATCAAAATCGCTATATAAATCCTATTTGATTTGTGAAAATTCAAGCCTCAGATTCCCGACTTCTTAGGAAAGTCGGGAATTTTGTTGTTCATAAATAACCGAGTAGGACTATGGTGTATGACGACTTGATACCAATTCTTTGTTAAACTGCACAAAATCAAGCTTGGTGAAACTTGGGGGATTTTGCCCTTTGTTTGGGAGCAACCTCAGAGAAAATCTGTATTAGTACTGAGGTGATGACTGGACGATGTTGAGATAGCAGAAAATGTGATGATTTGGTAAAAATCCTCCCTGTCTGGGGGTATGAAACGACGTTTGCAGATTGCCAGAGCCTTATTGCATCAACCGCAAATTCTGTTTTTGGATGAACCAACGGTAGAATTGGACCCCCAAACCAGGCGAAGTCTCTGGGAAATTATTCGGGATTTAAATAAACAAGGGAGACGATGCTACTGACGACCCATTATATGGATGAGGTTGAATTTTTGTGCGATGCTTTTTGCTTTACCAAGCTAGGATGCATCGGTATTATGGATGGCGATAGGCTGATTTGTTTCGGAACTTTACCACAGCTCCATTCTGTTTACGAAAAAGGTTTAGTGATGAAGCAATTGAGTGTGTCTGAAGTGGGAAATGATAGCGTCCGTAGTTGGAAATATTTGTTTTTCCAATCTTTGGAAGCAGTAAATGTCTACTTAAATGAACAGCCCGATAAAACCGGAATGGTGGTGCGTCCCTCTAATCTGGAAGATATTTTTGTGGAATTAACGGGACGCTAGTTAGATTAACTTCATCCTCCTAACTGCCGCAGCATAGCTTCCACTCTGTCTACTCCTTGTAAATCATTGCGCCGCTTGTACAAGTCGCGGGCTTTCTGAAGCAAGCTGTTAGCTTGTTTGGTTTGTCGTCGCTGTTTATACATCGAACCCATCAACTCATAAGTCTGGGCGTTGTTCTTATCCAAGTCGATTGCTTGTTGGTATGCCCAGGTAGCAGCAGTATAGTCTCCCATACGAGATTGCGTCACAGCTAATCCTAAATAGGCGTTAACGTTATTACGGTTTAGCTGTATGGCCCTACGGTAGCCTTCTTTTGCCCCAGCAGTGTCTCCCAAATTGGCTTTGATGTAACCCACAGCGTAGTAAAAATCACTGTTGTTAGGGTTGATGGCGATCGCACGACGATAAGAAGTTAGTGCTGCCTGGTAATTTCCCTGTTGCGCGTATAAGTAGCCAATACCTGAATGGATTTTAGCATTTTTGGGATCTAGACTAGCTGCTTGCTGATAAACTGCGATCGCACCACTATAATCACCACTATCTACTAACCTTCGTCCTTCTTCTAGTAGTTGCTTTAATTGTGGGTTTTTGGCTTGCGCCACTAATACCTGAGCTTGAGCTACTGAAGGTACGGTGAAGGCAAAACATCCTAGTAACACCACACTAAACACGAATGATGTTGGCTTGTACACAGTAAATTTCCTGAAATTTTAGAGGACTTTTTTCTTGTACATTAAAACAAAAATATGGATTTTTGAAAACTGTATTTATTCGTATGAATTTAGATGTTAATAGTTCATTCACTATTCCTTTACATTCAGCACTCCATAAGAGACTTTTGGCTGAAGGATGAGTAGAAGCTATCAAGGATCAAATGAGCTTATCCTATATAAAACAGTACAACAGCAAAACGACACCTTTTTTCATCAGTATTTATACGCATTTCTTGAGAAATATCAACAGACACCTAAGTTAATCCTATATTTTGATAGGCCAATCTTACAGGGTTTGGTATTCATTGATGTTTATTATTTAATTTAATATTTTGCTGACTCTTTATTTAGTTTTTAGTTTTTTATACTACCTTTTGAGAAGTCATCATCTCGGCATTAACATCTTTTTTTGACCATTACACGGTAAGATAAATCTAATCAGTCAAATGTTCATTTAAGTCCTAGGTTTTGGTGAGGACAATAATAGAGCTGAAAGCATAATGTCAAGTTGCGCGAGAGGATGTTTATTCAACCTGTATTTTGTAATCAAAGTTACAATTTTTCACATAGTTGGATAAACATCTGAATAATCAATATGTATATTATCTAGGAAGTTAATTTATGATTATAACTACTACTGACGTAATTCAAGGAGCCGTGATTGAGTCATATTTAGGCATTGTGACAGCAGAAGTAGTCTACGGCAGCAATTTCTTACGGGATTTTTTGGCTGGTATTCGCGATATTATCGGTGGACGCACTGCTAGCTATGAGCGTCTATTTGAGCAGGGTCAACGCAAGGCATTAGAAGAATTAGAACAACGGGCACAACGTTTAGGAGCAAATGCTGTAATCGGGATTGAAATTGACACTGGCACAATCAATCTTGACCAATCAGGAGTTCTTTTGCTGATTACTGCCACAGGTACTGCTGTAAAAATGCGTTAGTTTTTATTGGCTATATAAATTACTTGGTTAGGAATTTTAAAGTATTACAAAAGTTTTTTATTAAGTTAAAGCTCCAGCCAGATAGATTGTTTTATTATGTCAGAGAATAATTATATTTTAATTTAAGTATTTTCCTGAAAAAGCTCTAAAAAATTATTAAAAAATAAATGCTAGTTTTTGGATTAAATATTGTTAAATAAATTTGAATTTTATTACTAAAGATAGATTAAATAAGTATTTCTATTGATAGATAGAAAATTATATGATTTAGCTATTTAATTTTAAGCATAAACATGAATATACCTGAGATAAAGTTTGCGGAAACAGTACTGGAGAACATAAGCTATGTCATACGTAAATCGGACAGGTAATGACGTTATTTCTACTGAGCCTGTGGTAGCAGGGCGAGTAGCCGAGTATCACGACCTTGTTCGCTGGGGACCGATTATTTCGGGTTTACTAGTATCTTTAGCTACTCAACTAATTTTAAGCGCTATAATTGGTGCGGTTGCAGCAGGCACAGTCGAAGGTTCAGGTGCGCCCAGATCAATTGCTCCTAACGCTGCAGGTAATGCGGGACTTTGGTCAACTATCGCTTTGCTAATATCCTTATTTACTGGTGGTTGGGTTACAGCCCGTGCTTGTGGACCAATGAACCGTAATACCGCTCTTCTTAATGGTGCAATTCTTTGGGCAACGACTTTGGCAGTTAGCTCATGGTTGTTAGCAAGTGGGGTATCTGGTGCTTTTGGTGTTGCTGCTTCTAACGCTGGGGAAGTTATAAACCAGGTACAACAGCAAGGTGGTGTTAATGTACCACGAGCAAACATAAGTGCCCAACAAGCTCGTGATGCGGCTGCTAATTTGCGTTCGGGACTGTGGTGGTTTGTGTTTGGTTCTTTGTTGGGTTTAATAGCCTCAATGATTGGAGCCGTAACTGGAGCTCGTAGTCCTCGGGCTAACACTTACAATCCTTAAATAATTATTCGACAAGCAAAATATTATCAACTTCAAAAGCACTTAAAAAAGTGCTTTTTGTTTATTATTCAAGACTGGCATTTGTAGCATCCAATTGATTCTGCCGTTGTCAAAATACGACTATAAATTGCTTTTAAAATTTAGCTTAAACTTTAAAAAAGTAGCGATGGATGCTACTGGGAAAATACGAACCATCGTAACCAAATTCAAAACAATATTTTACTTGTACTACTTTATAAGATAGCTCTTGATCGGACTATGCAATTTTAATCAGATATTTTTTTTAAAAGAGAAATATATTAATCTCACAACTTTTTGCATACTAATTTTATAAGTAAATTGCAACTTTAGTTGTATATCCGAAGTTGAGTATCAGTATGGAATGTTTCTTACTAAAGGATCATGAATATATCGTATTTGAATAGCTAAATTAAAAAAGTCAATGTATTAATACAAAACCGAGATAGGGTTTTGACTTGCTAAAAAAGCAAGAGTTTTATTTGATTACAAGGAGTACTATCATGGCAGACACAAGCAAACGTGGTTTTGCTTCGATGGATGATGACAAGCAACGCGAAATAGCAAGTAAGGGCGGACAAGCTGCCCATGAAAAGGGTACTGCCCATGAGTTTACATCTGAAGAAGCTCGTGAGGCTGGGCACAAAGGTGGTGAAGCTGTGAGTCAGGATAGAGAACACATGGCTGAAATCGGTCGTGAGGGTGGCAAGAAATCTCACAGTGGCGGTCGTAATCAAGATAGTGATGATGCTGATAGTGAAGAAAAAGGTACCCAAGGAGGCACGCCAGAACAACATGCTGAGGCTGGGCGGCAAAGTCACAAAAATAAATAGACTCATCGCCTGGCATTTAAAAGATTCTCACTTTAGTATTGGGGTTTAGGATAATTTCCAACATATCCTATTTGTTAATATCCCGCTTCTAAGCAACAATAATGTTTTTTAGATGCGGGATATCCTATATGAATATTTTTTCAAAGTCAATTAAATGTAAATTATACTACTACAGATCACCATTTAAGATATGAACCTTCAATGCCCTCTTCACGGCGGATTTTACCATCTTTTTCAAACCAAGCTATTATTTGCTGCGCTGTCAAATCTTCAATAACAACACCATATTCTTGGGCGATATGTTTCAACAGCTTAAGTGATGAAATTGTCAATCTTGTTAAAAATTTTTCTGGGGAAGACAACAACGCTGCGTCTACTTTTGCTGACTCTTCCAGAGTTAAAAATTGTGCTGATGGTTGCTGTGTTGGTACATCCATAAACGCTATCTCAAATTTAGTTGATTATTAAAGAGGGGGTAGTAGTTTTCACAAATGACTAATGACGAACTTGTACTAAATAGCCACAACGATGTTCGCCATCGATAATCCAGTGGGTGCGCTCTACGGTACAATCTGGTAAGACAGCTGCAAACATTTCTAATTCGTGACCACAGATGCTGGGGAAAGACTCGGCAACGTTGGAAATGGCGCAGTTATGTTCCATTAAGATAAAGCGATCGCTCTCAAAGGTGTCATTCACATCAACAGCGTGATACTCTGCCATGAAGCCTTCCGCTTTTCTCAACTCGACTAAGTTGGCTACACGTTCTCGCAGTGAACCGTTACCGACGCGATCGCGGTATTCTTTGGCTTTGCGCTGCCACTGTTTCTCTAAAATCGATTTAAATTGATCGTGTCCTACAGTTTCGGCTAAGGTGTCTAGCAGCGAAACCGCAAAATTTCCGCTTGCATCACCAAAGCGATCGCTCATTGTTCGATGCAAGCGATCGCGTCCTTGACGACTCAGTTCATAAAGATGCTGCGGCCGCCCCATCCCCGCCGCCTGCACTGATGTCGAATACAAAACTAGCTCCTCCGTCTCCAAATCTTTGAGATGGCGACGAATAGCTTGGGGGGTAACGTCTAAAACTTCAGCTAGCTCCAAAGCCGTTGCTTTTTCGTGTTTGTGCAGATACTCAAGGATATCTTGCTTGGTTGAGGACTGGTGGGTAGTCGCCATCTTCATGTGGTGCGAGACGTTCAGCGAACGTCCCAAAAATTTATTTGAAAATTTGACTTTGACAACATTGTTGTTGTTAATTTAGCGTAAAATGAAGATAGATTAAACAACATAGCTGTTGTTTTACTCTCCACAACTATTCTAGCAGCCGTGTAACCATTCCGTAACGGTAGGTGGGAATCGGCTAAAGAAACCCCGTCTCCCATCCTTTTAGAGAGATTCAAGTTCCGAACACGAGAGATTATTACTGATGAGTGCCACTGTCAAAACCTTAGTCAACCAACCCTACAAGTACGGCTTTGTCACGGACATTGAGGCCGACACTATTCCGCGTGGACTAGACGAGGACGTTATCCGCTTGATCTCCTCTAAGAAGAACGAGCCGCAGTTCATGCTCGACTTTCGTCTCAGAGCTTATCGCCAGTGGCAAAAAATGACGGAGCCAACTTGGCCGAATGTCAAGTATCCGCCAATAAATTATCAGGATATTATTTACTATTCAGCACCAAAACGTAAGAAAGAAAAGCTAAACAGCTTGGATGAAGTTGATCCAACCCTTTTAGAAACCTTCGAGAAGTTAGGCATTTCCCTATCTGAACAGAAGCGGCTAGCAAATGTCGCCGTTGATGCAATTTTTGATAGCGTTTCTGTCGCCACTACATTTAAAGAAAAGCTAGCGGAAGATGGCGTTATTTTCTGTTCGTTTTCCGAAGCGTTGCAAGAACACCCAGAACTGATCAAAAAATATTTGGGTAGCGTTGTTCCCATCGCTGACAATTATTTTGCTGCCTTGAACGCCGCCGTATTTAGCGATGGTTCTTTTGTCTATATTCCTAAAGGCGTAAAATGCCCAATGGAACTATCTACCTACTTCCGCATCAACTCTGGTGACACGGGACAATTTGAGCGGACTTTGATTGTCGCCGAAGAAGGTAGTTATGTTTCTTACCTCGAAGGTTGCACCGCACCGATGTATGATAGCAACCAACTACACGCCGCAGTTGTGGAACTCGTCGCCCTCGACAACGCCGAAATTAAATACTCCACTGTACAAAACTGGTACGCTGGAGATGCTAATGGTAAAGGCGGTATTTACAACTTTGTCACCAAGCGCGGTTTGTGTCAGGGCGTAAATTCCAAGATTTCCTGGACTCAAGTAGAAACAGGTTCGGCAATTACTTGGAAATACCCTAGCTGTGTGTTGGTGGGTGATAACTCCGTGGGTGAGTTTTACTCTGTGGCGCTGACAAATCATCAGCAGCAAGCTGATACAGGTAGTAAGATGATTCACGTAGGTAAGAATACCCGCAGTACAATTATTTCTAAAGGAATCTCCGCAGGTAATTCTAGTAATAGCTACCGGGGTTTGGTGAAAGTTAATCCAACGGCGAATGGGGCGAGAAATTATTCTCAGTGTGACTCAATGCTGATTGGGGATAATGCCCATGCGAATACTTTCCCTTATATTCAGGTGCAAAATAACGGTGCGAAGGTGGAGCATGAAGCTTCTACTTCTAAGATTGGGGAAGATCAGTTATTTTACTTTGCTCAACGGGGTATTTCTTCAGAAGATGCCATTTCGATGATGATTAGCGGCTTCTGTAAGGATGTTTTCAATCAGCTACCGATGGAGTTTGCTGTGGAAGCTGATAAGTTGTTGAGTTTGAAGTTGGAAGGCAGTGTTGGATAAGTGGCAGCAAGGATAAACACAGAGACATCGGTGTTCTGTGTTTATCTTTTGGAAGAATCAACGAACCGCAAAGGGCGCAAAGAGCGCAAAGAAAGAGAAGGGAGAGAAGATGATTATTGAAAATAGTGAAGTTGTGCTGTCGGTACGGAATCTGACGGCTAATGTTGATGGGACACCGATTTTGAAAGGTGTGAATCTTGAGGTGCGATCGGGTGAAATTCATGCGATCATGGGGCCGAATGGTTCTGGTAAGAGTACTTTTTCTAAGGTGTTGGCTGGGCATCCGGCGTATGAGGTGACTGGCGGTGAGGTGATTTTCCAGGGGCAAAATCTCCTGGAGTTGGAACCGGAGGAACGCGCAAGAAGTGGTGTGTTTTTGGCGTTTCAGTATCCGTTAGAAATTCCGGGTGTGAGCAATTTGGATTTCTTGCGGGTGGCGTACAATTCCCGTCGGAAGGCGCAAGGTTTAGAGGAAATAGACGCTTTTGATTTTGACGATTTGATTGAGGAAAAGCTGGATGTGGTGAAGATGAATGCCAGTTTTCTCAGTCGTAGTTTGAATGAAGGGTTTTCTGGTGGTGAGAAAAAGCGGAATGAAATTCTGCAAATGGCGTTGCTGGAACCAAAGTTAGGAATTTTGGATGAAACTGATTCGGGTTTGGATATTGACGCGCTCAGAATTGTGGCGAATGGGGTAAATCAACTGGCAAGTCCAGAAAATTCGACAATTTTGATTACTCACTATCAAAGATTACTCGATTATATTGTGCCTGATTTTGTGCATGTGATGGCACAAGGGCAGATTATTACGAGTGGTGGTAAAGAACTGGCGCTGGAATTAGAGTCTCGCGGTTATGACTGGGTGCTAGAAGAATTTGCAGCTGCTGAGGTGGGTGTGTAATGAATATTCAAGTATCTCCTAGTCCAATACCTAATTCAAATGCAGTCAGTTTGACATCGATGTTAGATAGAGATGATTATCTGACTGGGTTGTTAAATCAAGTAACAGCGACTAAAACAGAAGGTTGGTTGCAGGAATTACGCCAAAGTGCCGCTAATTGGGTACGCCACTCGATTATCCCGACTACCCGCGAGGAAGAATGGCGATTTACTGATTTGTCGTCTCTACGAAAGGTGCAATTTAATATAGAGACGGTAAATTATGCGTCTTTAGAATTTGATATTTTGCCAGAGGCGGCTAATAGTCGTTTGGTATTTGTTAATGGCGTTTTTGCACCGGAGTTATCCGCAGTTTCAGATTTACCATCTGGAATTGTAGTGAGTAATTTGGCTGGTTTGTCTGTACTTGAGCAGGAAGGTGTACGGCAGTTTTTAGCTCAAGCTGAGGGAGCGCAGGAAGTTTTTACTGCTCTCAATACGGCTGGGATAACTGATGCAGCTGTGGTGTGGGTGAAGAAAAATGTGGTAGTTGAAACGCCAATTCATTTGGTGTTTATTTCGGTTGTGGGTGAAACGGCGACGATTTCGCAGCCGCGTTGTTTGGTGGTGGCGGAGAGTGGTTCGGAGGTGACGTTGGTTGAAGAGTATACGAACCGCAGAGGTGCAGAGAGCGCAGAGAAAGAGGGAGTATATTTCACCAATGCAGTTACGGAAGTTTGGGTTGGTGACAATGCCCAAGTGAGCCACACTAGGGTTGAGCAAGAAGGTGCAGAGGCTTTTCATATTGGGAAAACTGCGATCGCACAAGCTCGTGATAGTCGATATACTTGTCATGCCATAACTTTAGGTGCAAAGTTGTCGCGGCACAATTTAGAAATTTTGCAAACTGGCGAGCAGACACAAACTACTCTCAATGGTTTAACGATAATTTCTGGTAAACAATTGTCTGATACTCACAGTGCGATCGCACTCAATTATCCTCACGGTACAAGTGACCAATTGCATAAATGTATTGTAGGCGATCGCGCTCATGCGGTGTTCAATGGTAAAGTTTTTGTACCCAAACTAGCGCAGTTAACAAATGCATCCCAGTTGAATCGCAATTTGCTGCTATCGTCTAAAGCCAGAGTTGATACCAAACCCCAATTGGAAATTACTGCGGATAATGTTAAATGCGCTCACGGTGCTACTGTTAGCCAATTAGAAGATGACGAAATATTCTATCTGCAAAGTCGGGGAATTGATGAAAACGATGCTCGGAAGTTGTTAATTAACGCCTTCGCTGCTGAAGTTATCAACCAAATACCGATTCCCTCTCTGCGAGAAATCCTTTTAAACACAGTGAATAATCTCAAGTCCCTGACTAATGAGTAATAACTAATCTACCAATGACTTTTACTCCTACCAAAACCCTTGCTGATAAAGTTCGCGCTGACTTCCCGATATTGCATCAGGAAGTCAATGAGAAACCCTTGGTTTATCTCGATAATGCTGCGACATCGCAAAAGCCTTTATTCGTATTAAATACCCTACGGGATTATTACGAGCAATATAATGCTAACGTGCATCGAGGTGCCCATTCTCTGAGTGCTAAAGCTACTGATGCTTATGAAGGTGCTAGAGATAAAGTTGCCAAATTCATCAATGCTGCATCGCGTCAGGAAATTGTCTACACGCGCAATGCAAGTGAGGCGATTAACCTAGTAGCTTATAGCTGGGGAATGAATAATTTGCAGCCGGGAGATGAAATTATTCTGTCGGTGATGGAACACCACAGTAATATTGTGCCTTGGCAATTGGTGGCGCAAAAAACTGGCGCAGTACTTAAATTTGTGGAACTGACACCAGAAGAAACTTTTGATTTAGAACAGTTTAAAAAACTGATTTCTGAAAAAACAAAGTTAGTGTCAGTGGTACATATTTCTAATGCTTTGGGTTGCATTAATCCAGTTGAAGAAATTGGTGCGATCGCACATAAATACGGTGCTAAATTTTTAGTTGATGCTTGCCAAAGTGTTCCCCACTATCCTGTGGATGTGCAGAAAATAGATTGTGATTGGTTGGTAGCATCTGGTCATAAAATGTGCGCTCCAACTGGGATAGGATTTCTGTATGGCAAGTTGGAATTGTTAGAATCAATGCCGCCATTTTTTGGTGGTGGTGAGATGATTGCAGAGGTGTATTTAGACCATTCTACTTATGCAGAATTACCGCATAAATTTGAAGCTGGTACACCTGCAATTGGAGAAGCGATCGCACTTGGTGCTGCGATCGATTATCTTAGCAGTATCGGCATGGATAAAATCCACGCCTACGAAGCAGAATTAACGGCTTATTTGTTCCAACAATTAGAGCAAATTCCCCAAATTAGAATTTACGGCCCCAAACCAAATGCAAAAGGTGAAGGTAGAGCCGCTCTTGCGTCATTCACAGCCGGAGAAGTTCACGCTAACGACTTATCTACATTATTAGATCAAGAAGGCGTTGCTATC
Source organism: Nostoc punctiforme PCC 73102 (assembly GCF_000020025.1). GTDB lineage: Bacteria > Cyanobacteriota > Cyanobacteriia > Cyanobacteriales > Nostocaceae > Nostoc > Nostoc punctiforme. The sequence continues at coordinate 5,978,674 of NC_010628.1, forward strand.
CGTTCTGGACACCACTGCACGCAACCATTACACCGTTACTTAGGTCTTGCTGCAACCGCACGAGCAAGTCTATCTTTCTACAACACCCGTGAGGAAATTGATATTTTCATCAAAGCACTGAAAGAAACTCTTGACTTCTTTGCAGGTTTCCTTGCTTAAAGTTACAAAATATTCCGATAGTGATTGTGCCAAATATCAGCAACATATCTTGCTAATAGTTGGCACAATTTAATTATCTGGATTATTTACAGGAGTAACTCAAGTGTCATACAGTGACTTTACTTTAGATAGAGTTAGAAAAACCTTTGGACTAACTATTTCTGATAAAGTTGATATATTTGCATCTGTACATAAAATAGAGTGTCCACCATTACTTGCAGAACTATTGCGGGAAAATGTACCTTTAGCTCTTGCTAGTAATACAGAAAAATCTCGGTCAGAAATGATTATTGCACCAATCTTAATTGCTGTAAGAAAATATTTAAATAATCAAATAAGTTTATTTTCTGGTATCGATTTTACCGTTGATTCAACACAAGGTTTAAATGGAAATTGCGATTTTATTATTAGCCGTTCGCCAGAGTTGCTAATTCTGAATGCACCAGTTATGACAATTGTAGAAGCTAAGAAAGAAAATATCAATGCAGGATTAGGTCAGTGTGTAGCAGAGATGTTAGCAGCTAAATTGTTTAATGAACGTGAAGGTAATAACATTCACACCATTTATGGAACTGTCACCACTGGAACTAACTGGAAGTTTTTAAAACTTATTGGGCAAGTGATTGAAATTGACTTAAGCGAATATTATATTAATGACATAGGTAAAATTATCGGGATTTTATCTAACATCCTGACAGAAGAAGTATTGTAATATGCTTGTCAAGTCAACGCCTGCTGAACAAAGAACAGTGCTACAGAACATTACCTGGGAAACCTTTGAAGCCTTGCTGAGAGATACAGGTGAAGATAGAGGTTCTCGCTTTGCTTATGACTGCGGTGTTTTAGAAATCATGACTCCACTTTTTGAACACGAAAATCCTAAAATTCAGTTTGACCGATTGATATTCGCTTTAGCAGTGGAATTAAAAACTAAAATTAGAAGTGCTGGTTCTACAACATTAAAACGTCAATCAATAACAAAAGGAATAGAACCCGATACTTGCTATTATATTCAAAATGAGCCACTAATTAGAGGTAAACAAGAATTAGATTTAACAACAGATCCAGCACCGGATTTAGCAGTTGAAATTGATATTACTAGCAGTTCTGTTAATAAATTTAATATTTATGCGGCTTTAGGTGTAGGAGAATTATGGAGATATGACGGTGAAGTTTTAAAATTTTATCAACTAATAGAAAGCGAATATATTGAGATTAAGTTGAGCAGAGCTTTTCCTTTAATTTCTGTTAGTGAGATGAATAGATTTATCCAGCAAAGTAAAACTATGGATGAAATTGATCTGGTGCAATCTTTCAGCGCTTGGGTGCGTGGAAAGATAGCTTAAAATCATAAATTAATTACGAATTATTTTAATATGCTTGTCAAGTCAACGGTTGGTGAACAAAGAACAGTGCTACATAACATTAGCTGGGAAACCTTTGAAGCCTTGTTGAGAGATACAGGTGAAGATAGAGGTTCTCGGTTTGCTTATGACTGCGGTGTTTTAGAAATCATGACTCCACTTTTTGAACATGAAAACCCCAAAAGTAATTTTGGTAATTTTATTATTGCTTTAGCTGAAGAATTAGGAATTGAAATTAGAAGCGCTGGTTCTACAACATTGAAGCGGAAAATATCAAAGCGGGGAATAGAGCCAGATACTTGCTACTATATCCAGAATGAACTAGCTATTAGGGGTAAGCAAACTTTAGATTTAGAAAATGATCCACCGCCTGACTTAGCAATTGAGATTGACATTACCAGTAGTTCAGTTAACAAATTAGGGATTTATTCAGCGTTGGGTGTAATTGAACTTTGGAGATATGATGGTCAAAATTTGAAATTTTATCAGTTGGTAGAAGGGCAATATGTCGAGTGTAAGCTTAGTATTGCCTTTCCTATAGTTTCAGTGAGTGAGATAAGCAGATTTATTGAGCAGAGTAAAAGTATCGGAGAAATTGCTTTACTCAAATCATTTCGTGCTTGGGTGAGGGAAAAGATAAGATAATGGAGTCGAGAATTTAACCTTTTTTAGGTAAAATTTAGTGTATCTTGTCCACAAATAATTCTATCTCTTCTAAAGCTTGTGAGTAGTTACTAATAGGAAGTCTAACAACACTACCATCTGGCATTATATATTTAGACTCTTTGGGAAGCATAGACATAGGAATTCCAAGAGACGATGATACTTTACCCGATGTGTGAAAATCTTTTATGCCTGAAAAATAATAGTTTTCCCATTCCTTACTAGAAGTTGGGGTATGTTGACAAGGTGCAAATAATGAAGGAAATTTATTAAATTGCTCGTAACAAAAATCAATTAGTTCTGTTCTTATAGAATCAAATGCTGTTGCGACTCCATCCTTAATTGTATAGTTATTAAAAACAAACTCGTAAATTAGTGGCAATTTCAGTTGAAAGTGTTCTACTTGATTATTAAAAGTAATGATACCATCAGCATACTGTTTCAAAGCGGCAGAAGGATATTTCCCAAAAAGTAGCATAAAAAGACTTTTTATGCCTTCAAGAGAGCTAAAATCTGCCATCATTGGAACCACAATTTTATCTGAAGAAACTAGAGCCATTTGTGTATACATAGAAAAGCTAGGATTGCAATCTATAAAAACAACCATATCCTTATAAGTTTCACTATTATACTCATATTCACATAATCTTCTTATAGCCGTCATGTATTCTGACCATGCTTTTATATTTGCCGGATTAATGACTGCATAGTTTAAAGCTAATGAAAGAGATTCTAAAAAAGAATCACCAGCTATTAAATATAAATTTTCCGAGATATTTGGATTGTAACGGTACACTGGAACTTGATATGAAGTATTAGGTTTTCGGAAGTTTGAGTTTCCCTTTAAAAGCCAATCTATAAACCCAACTATGTTTTTTCTAGTAGCTGAAGATTGTAGCCTCTGATTGATTTGGTATCCCTTTTTCCCTCCTCCAAGCAAAAATTGAGAGATATTTGCTTGAGGACACATATCAATAACTAAAACTTGGGTTTTTGGGTTTTTTTCAGCATAAAGTGTTGCAGCGTTAGAACAAAGCGTTGTTTTACCAACACCACCTTTATTGTTGTAAAAGGCATAAATACTAATGCTCATAGGTAAGTTCCTCAAATAAAAATGGTTAAATTAGCTAAGTATAAAATAGCATATAGTACAGGCGATCGCACCTCTTAACTAAGCCACAACTAAAACGCGATCACTATCTAACCCAGTATTATCTCTCTTAGACGTGTGAGGATTGATAGATTGGTAAATACTGGTATTACTAATAGAACCATCTTATATAGGAGTTTTGCCCAAATAGCTAATTATGTAAATAGTTAAAATTATACCTATAAATTTACGTATTCGATCAATAATCATTCAGGCAATCATAACAATTTACTACTTTTGTAAAGCAATAATAAGTATGTATTCTTGCTGAGTTCTTAAATAAACATTTAATCTGAGTACTAAAAATCAGGTTTTGTGGTATTTTTATCAGAAACACTCAATTTTTCGCCCATAAACTTGGGTTATCAAGCTTTATTGGGAATTGTGACAGATATCCAATTGATGAATTTTTATTTGAATATACTATATAGCTTTTATGAAAATGACTTTTATCAATTGAGAAATTTATTACACAATATTGAATATATACATTTGAATAATCAAACCACAAAAACGATTGTCACTTTTTCGCAGATATTAATTTTTTAATAGTATTAGTCATGGAAAATAATAAAATAGTATAAATAATAGCATGGAAAAAAGTGTTATTAATGCCAGCCTTTCTACTCAGAACCTAACCTTTCGTCCAGGTGATACTCCTGTATCATTTGAGGTAACTGTCAATAATGACAGCGATCGCTTTGTCAATTTTCAGGTAGAAATTACCGCCGCCGGAGAAACCCGGAACACTGGATACCGATGGTATCGACTCGAACCAGAGGTGGCAGCAGCTAAACCACCGGGTAGCAGTACCATATTTCAAGTCTTCATATTCAATACACCCATTTCAGGATTTGTCGGTACTGTCAACCTGATGGTTAATATTTTTTCGCCGCAATTAGCACAACAGTGCAGACTTGTGCTGCGTCTGAAAATCGAACGAGATAATAGACCAACACACTTAAGTGTCGAATTGCCTGTGCGAGAGTTTCAAGTTTATCCCCGCAATTCAGTAGATATACCAGTACGAGTGCGGAACTTGGGGCAACAACCAACTGATGTGGGGCTACATTTTACAGGCGTTGAGCCATCTTGGCTAGCAGGTAGTGCAGAACGCCGATTATCTCTAGATCCAGGTGGATTAGCAGAAGCCACATTTCAATGTCAACCTCCTTCTGTAGTGCAAGCGCCTAGTCAAAATTACCCTTTTACCATTGAAGCTGTTAGCAATAATGGTTATCCAACCAGTGCTGAAGGCAACATTGAAGTCTTACCAGTCGGTTTTATAGACTTTACCACCACTCAAAAACACCTCAAAATTCCTAGTAAATCGGTATGGTTGCCTGACTGGAAATCTGATACAGCTTCCTTTGAATTACTATTTAAAAACGCTAGCAACCTCAACCAGCAAATTAATGTTCAGGTACAGGGTAGAGACTGGCGAAAATGTACTTTCAAAAAGCTTCCTGAAAATGCCAATCTCCATTTAGGAGAGACAAGTAAGGTCATCCTTGATGTTAAAACAAAACGCCCTTGGGTAGGAATCGGTAAAACTCTTTTATTAGAGGCTAAATCTGAATTATCCGACCAACGTTTAGGGAGTACAGACCCCGCCACGCAGACATTAGAAGTGGAGGCTTTGGCAATTATACCTCTATGGTTACAGCTAGCTGCGATCGCACTCTTAGCTGCACTCCTAGCATTAATACTGCAACCAAGAGATATAATGCATACACGTTCTGTAAACTCAATACGCTTTAGTGGTATTGGTTTATCTGTGGTCAGTGGCTCAGATGATTGCACATTAAGACTTTGGAGAATTGCTGCTGACAGCTTAAACCCCGATGACACAGTAACATACGCTGGGCAACCCGTAGCTTGTGACCAACGGCAACAGCCTAAAGGTTTAATGGCGATTACTGATGATGCTGTAGAAGTCTTACGCTTCATGCCATTACAAAATGATCGTGTTGCCGTTGGTCTTGATAATGGTGTAATTGAACTCAGAGATGTACCATCAGGTCTAAAGATTAGCGAACTTCAAGACCTTAAAGATCCTAAAGCAAAAGGCGATCGCGTCTTTGATTTAGCTTTCACTTCAAACTCACTTAACTTATTCAGTGGCTATGGCAGTGGTAAAGTTAGAGTATGGTCAAGAACAGCGCCTAACAGCGATTTTCTGCCAGAACCGCAAGTTATCGATGTACAAAGTACATTGAAACTATCAGGTTTCCAAGTCCGGGCATTAAATCTCAACCCAGATGCCAAAACTCTAGTAATTGCGGGAAACTTTAAGCGTTTTATCTTGTGGCAGTGGAACCCAACTCAATCTGATAAAAAATTCCCAGGTTTATCAGTGCAAAATCTAGAAAAACTAGACCCATTAGTTGGGCGTGAAGACTATATTTGGGGATTGGCTTTTGTTCCTAACTCGACAGAAAAAATCCTAGCAACCTCCGATTCAGCGGGATTCATTACGATTTGGAATTTGAATCAGTGCCAAACTCTAAAAAATCCCAATCCACAGGAAAAAATTAATGAACTCAATTGTTCGCCAATAGATCGCTGGCCAGCATCAAAAACATCTGTGCGTAGTCTGGCATTTAGTGATGATGGTGGTTTGCTAGTAAGTGGTGGCGATGATGGACGAGTGGTGCTTTGGTACTTAACTCCCGAGCATAAGCTTGACAAAATAAAGGCAGCAGAAGGTAAAACAATTTACCAAAGCTCTAAAAAAATCAATAGTATCGACTTGAAAACTAATCAAGGAACCATGATTGTTAGTGGTGGTGAAGATTTTCAAGTCAAACTACACCGCATAAAATAAGAGAGTCAATGATATGCAAGCTAAATTCAATCCACTGCAAGTTATTATCAACCCACCTGGAATTCAATTTGGAATGCCAGGAGATACTATTGAACTCTATATTGTTGTGATCAATCAAGGAGACCAAGATGCGGTTATTGATTTACATTTTGTTTTTGACGAAGTATTTCAAAATTTAACCGGTTGGTCTAGTTCTCCTAGAGAAAGTTTAGCATTAGCTTCCCAACAGAATAGCGACGAAGTAAGATTTGAGTTTCAAATTGCCGCAAATACTCTTCCCGGAACCTATGACTATACATTAGTCGTAGATTCACCTCTACATTATCCTCAAGATACACCCATAACCTTCCCAAACCAAATTAAGGTTCTGCTACAAGAACAGACTGCAATTCGGGTGAATGACCCGACATTTTCCATTAGACCTAACACCAACCCCAACAAGCCGCTAATTTTCAATCCTAGTGAGCCTCTGCAAGTAGAGGTTATAGTTGATAATCGCTCTTATCTCGTCGATAGGTTCCGCTTGAGTTGTCCAGATTTAGACGAAAACTGGTTCACAATTAATTACCCTGCAAGTGGATACGAAGGTTCTGGATTGGTATCTGAAGTTACTGCACTAGAACTAAACCCTGGTACTAAAGGTCAAATATTGTTGAAATTTCACCCACCTGGGGATACACTTGCAGGAAGCTATTCTCCTACAATCCGCTTGTATTCGGAGAACTCTCCCGACTTAGTACTACTAGACTTGGTGTACATTCAAATTCCGACAAATTATCGCTTAGATATAGAACTTCATACGATTTTGGGACAAGTTAGCCGTAGTCTGGGCAAGTATGAATTATCACTAGCGAACCAGGGTAATATTGTCCGTGAACTGATATTAAGCTTAAAAAGTCGAGACGAAGAAGAACTATATACTTACAAATTTGATCCGGCTGAAATAAGATTATTACCAAATAGAAGTGCTGTGGCCAACTTGACGGTCAAACCCAGACCTTGGTGGCGAAAACCGTGGTTTGGCTCAGGGTTGGTGGTTAACTTTCAACTCGACATCAAAGACCAAAAAAATTTACCCCTACCTAACACATTGCCTCAAGGCAGCTTGATATGGAAACCCCGTCCTTTGTGGCAATTTATTCTGTTAATTTTGGTAATTTTGGGATTATTAGGAGGAATAGGATTTATCATTTGGCGAATTTTAAATCCCTATCCTTTAAAATTAGAAAATTTTAGTGCAAAAGATTCTCAAATTACTGAAGGTGATGAGGTTGCTTTGAACTGGGAGATTCACCACTATAAACAGTTGCAAAAGTTGGTTCTGACTGCTAAAGGTTCCCAACCCATTGAGCCTATTACCTATGACTTTAGCAATGGCATTCCTGAAGCACTGGGTAAGGGAAGTACACCTCTTTGTCAGATACAAGAAGAACAAGAGCTTATTTGTAGCAACGTGAAAACTGGAGTGAAAACAAAAGGAAATTACACTTTTCAGTTACAAGCCTCTTATCAAAATGGTATACAGTTATTTTCTCGAACCAATCAAGTAGCAACCCAAACAACTCAAGTAGAAATAGCTGAGAAACCAATTGCTGAAGTTGTTAATTTTCAAGCAGATAAACCACAGTATACAAAAGGTCAAAATATTCTTTTAAGTTGGACTATTGCGCGTCCATTACTGCTGCAACAAATTCAAATTGCTGGCAGTGCAGATGATGAGACATCCTACGGCGAACCAATTGTTTATAAAATTAATCAAGGCAATCTTGCAGACCCCAAGCTTAAAAAGCTATGTACACAACAAAATCAAGAGCTACGATGTATAAATATTCCTATACCTGCATATAAAGCAGGAAAATTTGCCTTTCAAATCAAAGCTTTTTCTAATGGAAGTCAAAAAACTAGTTTTAAAAAGACTGAATCTAAAATAGAAATTTTACCAAAACCATTTAGGATTGTTTCTTTCACAATCAACGGTAGCGATCAACCAAATCTGGTTCTCAATGAAGGAACAACTGCTACCCTGAGTTGGAGAGTAGAAGGGGAAAAAGGAAATATTCAAGTTAAACTTTTGCCATACGGCGATGAAGTTGCATTAAGTGACTCAAAGCAGTTTCCAGTTAATTTAGCCTTCCCACCTCAAATCACTCTGCAAGTTAATGATATATCTAATAAGCAACCACCCCAGCAAAAAGGATTTGTAATCACAGTCCTCAAAAAAGTAGTACCTACTCCTATACCTACAATTAACTCGATTCCACCTAACTCATCTCAAAGCCCCTTACCTCTAAGGTAAGTTTTATCAGGCTCTTAGGGAGATTCTTTATAGACTGTGAAAGATTTGGTTAAACCGAAAAACTTTTCTTCATAAAGTTGCGATTCAGGGAACAGATTTAGGAATTCTCTCTTACTCAGCAGCCTAATTGAAGTTGCTATCTTTCTAGCCAGCTCTTTATCAGCTACCTTGTCGTACCATCCAATAGCAAAATTTGTTAGTAGCCATACCCGAGAACTTACGGGAAGAAATTGAAATAAAGGAAATACAAAGTGGGGTTCAATCGGAAAAAAAACATTTGGTGTTTGAACAAAATATCTTTTTCCCACTCGCATTACTTCAGTAGCCATCTGGTACTGTTGATCGTAATCTCCGACATGTTCAATCACTGAATTGGAAAAAACTATATCAAACTCATTGGATTGAAAATTTACCATATTTGTAGCACTCCCAATAACTTGCTTGATTTTTGGATGTGTTGAGCTTGTTTTGGGAAATTTTAAATTTAGTAAAGTAATTTCTATGTCTTTATTTTCTTGATTCAAAAAGCCTAAATTCTCCCAAAAGCCTACTGTTCCTCCAACATCGAGTATTTTTATAGGTGAGGGCAGTGAGTCTAATATAGATACGAACAAAGAGAAGCGCTTTTTTCTTAGGCTACTTGCCCACGAGTCGGAAAGAGTAGAGTCATATACTTTACGGCCTATGAGTTTATTCATTTATTTGTTACCACTAAAATTAGTTTATTTAACAAATGAAATATTGTTTAAGATATGTTGTAAAAACGCTCTGGAGGTAGTATATTTTTACAGTGTTTTTTTGTCAATACTTTATATCTAAATTGTTATAAGTACTTATGAGCAATGATTCCAAGTAAAGAATTGTAGGGAGAGCAAGCGAGTCTTTGTGGTAAAGATCGAGAGATGCCTTTAAAAAGAAACCGTAAAAGTTTGCCTGCCCTATTTCCTACAGGTCAATTCTTATTTTTCTGAAAACTCCCACGTCTGCGCCCATTTTCAAGCAGGGGTTTTCGTAACGGTACTACCTCAGCCTCATTACTCTCGCGTGCTACCCGAATCAACAACCCAGCAGCTATTAAGCTAGCAATCATAGAATTACCACCATAGCTAAACATGGGCAAAGGCAAGCCTGTAGTTGGTAGAGAACCTGTAGCCACACCAATATGGAGCAATGATTGTCCTACCATCACAATCGTCACGCCGATCGCTACTAATCGATGTACTGTATTTTTAGCCTTCAGCGCCACAATTAATCCGAGAGTAGCGAATGTAGCTAAAAGTGCCAACAACACCATACTGCCAACAAAGCCGAACTCCTCAGCGAACACGGCAAAAATAAAATCGGTATCCTGAATGGGTAAATAAAACAGTTTTTGTTGAGAAAGCCCAAACCCGGCTCCCCAAGTTCTACCAGAACCCACAGCTAGTAGACTTTGCACCAACTGGTAGCCATCTCCTGTAGCATCTGCCCAAGGATTGAGGAATGACATCACCCGCTTACGCTGATACTCTTTTATGCTAATACTGAGTATCGCCAACATTACTCCGCCAATTGCTGTTCCCCCTAGGTACTTGTAAGGTAAGCCAGCCGCTAGAGCAATTAGCCAAATAGTCATACCGCAAAGTGCTGTTGTACTTAAGTTGGGCTGGGCAAGAATTCCTAAAAGTACCAAACCGAAAATGCCCAACCAAGCAAAGCGAACCCGCCAACTGATACGTTCCCACTGACCAAAAAGCCGCGCACTTTGCAGCACCAAAAAGGGTTTAATTAATTCTGAAGGTTGAATAGGAATTGGCCCGATCGCAATCCAACGGGCTGCATCAAAAGCCTTTTTTCCCAATCCTGGAATCAGTGTGACAAAAATTAATGCCAAAAACAGCAACAAAAACCAATGGGATACTCCCAAAATTTTCTGCAACGGCAAATTAACAATAATATTAAATCCGATTAAAGAAACTAAGACCCAAAGCAGTTGACGCTTAAAGTAGTACAATCCATCACCCTGACGCGCGTCAGCGACGGGATAAGATGCTGAAAATAGCATTATCAAGCCGACAAACAGCCAAATCAACGTTAACCAGCGCAACAACCGCGCTTCTAATGCCCAGTTGGAAACTGAACTATCAAAAATTGGAATGAGGCGGCGTAGATTCACGAGCAGTACAGGTAAAAAGTTAGGAATTAGAAGTTAGAAATAAAACTCATAAATCATAACTTATAACTCATAAGTAGTCTTTAAAACTATAAATCTTAGAGTTGTTAACTTCAATACACTGTTAGTTAAATATTTTTGACAAATTTGGTTGGCTATGAATGCCATATCCTTAGACGAAACAAGCTATGCTTACCATCCCGTAGAGATCGCATCACTACACGTAAACTAAAAAAATATTTTATACATTAAACGCAGTAGTTTTAAAAATAATTGAGAATTCAGAGAGTTAAAAAATAAATGGTTAGTGCTTCTCTCTCACTGCAAGCATTTCTTAATTCTCATAATTCACAAAACATAACTCAACGATTTGACGCAATCAACTGCTTGTGTATCCATAGAGAGGGGAATTTCAATCCAGAATTCAGTACCATGCCCGGGTTCTGATACACATTTCAGTCTTCCCCTATGTTTTTCAACTACAATTTGATAGCTAATTGACAAACCTAGCCCTGTACCCTTACCCACAGGCTTAGTTGTGAAAAATGGATCAAACAGTCGTTCTTTAACTGCTTCTGTCATTCCTGAACCATTATCGGCAATTCGAATAACACAGTTCGTTTCAATGACTTCTGTAATAATTTTAATTATATTCGGACTGGCATGAATTTCTGCGATCGCGCGTTTATCGTTATGACTTTCGAGTGCATCGATGGCATTACTGATAATATTCATGAACACTTGATTGAGTTGTCCGGCGTAGCAATCTACCAAAGGCAAGTTTCCATAGTTTTTAACTACTTTGATCCCAGGATGATCTACGCTATTTTTAAACCGATTTTGTAAAATCAGCAAGGTACTATCTAGTCCGTGATGAATATCAACCTTTTTCATTCCTGCTTCATCAAGACGAGAGAAGTTCCGCAGAGACAAGACAATTTCAGAGATCCTTTCGGCTCCTACTTGCATCGAATCTAGAATTTTGGGCAAATCATCTCGTAAAAAATCTAATTCGATTTCATTAATGCATTCTTTAATTTCTGGCACAGGATTGGCATAAAATTGCTGGTAAAGAAGCACAAGCTTTAGCAAACACTGTGTATAATCTTTTGTATATTTTAAATTCCCGTAAATAAAGTTAACGGGGTTGTTAATTTCGTGAGCAACTCCTGCAACCAACTGCCCCAAGCTGGACATTTTCTCAGCCTGAACCAATTGGGCTTGAGTTTGCTGTAGCTCCCGGAGGGATTTTTCCAATCTTTTAGCCTGAGCCTCAGCAATTTCCGCTAGATTCTCCTTAATTTGCAGCGCACTCCGCAGTTGTGCCCTTTGTTGTTTCAGTTCGCTTGTTAACTTTTTGGCATCACCCAAAGCGGTGTTTTGAGATTGTAGTAAAAACAGAAAATCAACTATTGGGTCGTGAATCGCAAAGTCTTTGAGTTTGATACCCAAAGGAGCCAAGCTAGTTGTATCTGTAATCCAGGGAGAACCTAAAAAAAATATTACCTCCTCCTCTGGTTGATACATCATCTGACCCTTGAGCTGCATTCCATTGTGGAGAAACTCTAAAATAAATAGGGCACGAGGCTGTTTACTAATAGCATCAAAATCAATCAGAATCTTTGGACGGTTAATTTGAAAATGTTGCTCAATCAATTTACCAACTAATGGCTCAGGACTAATGCGTTCCAAGACCTCACCAGTTTGTACAATTTCACGATTACGGCTAAATGCAAAGTGGAAGGGAAAAGCTTTCGCCAGTAACTCTGGTGAAAGCGTAAGGTGAGGAGGAGCCATGCTGCTACACTCAATTTGGTTTATAAATCACTAAAAATTCATCATGTTCAGCACCTTCATCCCGATTCTGGGTTTGGGTAATATGAACTTCTGTATCAAACCTTGTCCCCAATCCTTTGATTAGACCAATAACCATTGGAGTTAGCCCTTCTCGATCAGAACGATAGTGTAAACTTAGAGAATTTTCCTCCATATCAGTACACTCAAATGATGGGGGCTGGAGTTTAGGAAAGCTAACTCCTACACGAGCATGAAGATTGTCGAGGTTTTCTAAAAACTCAGGCAATGTATCTCCACTCATGTCCAGCATTTCACCATAGCCTTCTTGTGCTGTGTACTGAACCCAGAATTCCCCAAAGGCTTGCATAATTTGTTTGGGAGATAAACTTAGAATGACACTAGCAGCTTTTACCAACTTGTGGGTGATGTCATCGGGATAGCCTTCCATACTGAGGAAAACATCTACGTCCACCTCTGCTTTGTGCTTAATTTGTTTCCAAGTCTCTTCGCCAAAACGACTGCATACCATGTCTTGAATCGCCTTGTTCACTAAACCGTACATGGAAGCCTCCTGATGACTACACCTAATTTTGCTTTGTGAATTTGCCCAAGACTCGACAACTAATTTCTTAAAAAGATTATTTTAATGACAAAATTTTCTGTAGTTATACTTTGAAAATGCTTTATTACAGATTTAAAATCCCAAAAAAACAAGTAAAACTGTTTGTATTCTAATGCTACAAATCCTCATTGTTACAACCGTATTTTTACTTATTGCTTTGCCCAGCTAGTTTTGAGGATTTGTAGTAAGGACTTTAGTGCTTACTACAAACTTATTTACCCATCAATTTAAACTTGACACAATACTACAGCAATGCATCAAAATGCACCCATGAATCAGGATACAAGCTGTATTTAGAGATTTGACGCTGAATTCCATTAAAAAATTGGACACGCGCATCCATAGCTTCTACAATAGCCAGTTTTACCTTGATATCCTCCTCATTCATGGGAATTCGAGGTTCAATCACTGCTGCTAGCTTTGCTGCATGACTATCATCTACATCAATATGGACTTCAAAAAAGATCAGGGCTTCTTTGGGTAAGGGAGTAGCACCAATAATTCCTTTATATAGTTGCGTGTAGAGTGAGCTAACAATCCCTTCGGAAGCATAACAGACAGCACCCAGTGCAGCTAAGTAGCCATATTTATGTGGTATCTGCAAGTAAGTTTCAATCAGGGCACGAGTTTCAGGTGCAGTGGGTAGTGCTGCCAAAGTTTCGTCGTCGATACCAAGGGCGCGGGTAAATTGACGAAACAACTCTGGGTGGGACTGAGTTATATCTCCTTGTCCCATTTCGTCAAAGAGGTTTTCTAAGATGACTAACTGACTACTTTCATCTTCGCAACAAGATAAGATGCTAGCTAAAATCCGATTAAATTCTTTGGAGAATTTGTACATCTGAACAGCTAGTATCTGTACGTCTGGTAAAAATAAATTTCCAGCCCGACAACGGATTAGGAACTCATGGCTCCATAGAGGATGATTAACCGTTATTTCACGGAAGGAATTTATCACTAAAGAAGATGTCTGTGTCATCGTAATATTTGTAGGGCTAGATGAAGTGGTTGGTCAAGCAAGGGGCTAAAAAATGATTTGTCTACTGCGATATGTTCTGAAGTTACACGCAATTCCTGTAAAATTGGCATAGTATTAAAGCCAGCAATTCTAAGGGCATTAAAATAATCTTCAAGAGTTTTGTGAATCAATTGGACATTTAACCAGGAGCCATCTCGTTTCCAAATACGACCAGGAAACTGCTGATCTCGATTACTAAAATAGCCTGCACCCTCAACTTGAAAATAAAACGGATATGCTGCCTCCCGCATATATGGAAAAGATGGATGGGGAACGCTAAATACAAATCGACCGCCGGGACGAAGAATGCGTGCAACTTCTGCCATACATTCTTGGGTTTGAGAAATTGTCAAATAGTTAAATAGAAATACTGCAACAACTAAGTCAATTTCGCTATCATCAAACCGCTTGAGATTGGTAGCACATCCTACTTCGTAGCTAATACTTAAAGGATGTTCTACTTCTTGCAACTTTGCGGCTTCAATCATGCCTTGGGAAAGGTCTATTCCATATACTTGTGCAGCACCACGCCTATGTAATTCTCGACTGCAATAACCTTCTCCACAACCTATATCAACTACTCGCAGTCCACTAACAGGCTCACAAAGCTCTAGTACAGAAGGGCGTGCTGTAAAGTCTGAGAGAGAACTAGGTTCTCCTCTAATCCAGTCTGATGCTGTGTGATTGTATAAGTTTATAGTTGAGTCTTTGTGATTATTTGACATTTTTAACTATCTATTTATATTAGATTTATGTTGCTTTTAACCAATCGGGGTTTAGTAAGTATTAAATACTGTATATGTTTTAACATTTTGCTAATTTAATGCTAATGTTGATTTTACTGATTTTTGTTTTCTGGTTAATTTTGTGTTAAAAAAGCATAGTTTTCAAGATATAACCTAGTTCAAATATTCTAAACTTTTTAATTTCTTCAAATAGAAAAAAATTAATATAATCAGGCTTCATGAAGTTTTCGGAATACTTAGTTAATGCCTACTCCACACATAAATACTTTGAGGTTTAAACCTTACCTTTACATATACTTTACTAATCTGGTTAAAATTAACTCTTTAAATCAAGATAAAAAATAGAAAGTAAACAGTATATTTTACGAAGTATAAGGAGAATAATCTTGTTAGGTTGTAATAGTCAGATCGTTTTTAAAATGAAATGGCTTGGGATGTATGAGTGATTTAAATAATTTAGAATAACCTTGGAAGATATGATGTTACAAAAACTGTTAGCCAAGTCAGTAGTGGGCGATCGCGTAGAATACGATCGGGCGATCACATTCTCTCAACTTGGCGATCAACTCTTTGATGAACTTGCTGATAAAATTGCTACAAGACGACAGTATCGGCTACTGTTTGAACACACATTAAAGGCTGAGTTGTTCCAGCAGATCCGCATTGCTGCTGCTGGTTATATTTCAGGATGTCTGAATAGTCACATAATTCTTTCAGAAGCTGAAATGCTTGAACGACTATTGGAAACAAGAAATACATTACCGAACTACACCGGCACTGGTCTTTTGATGCCTAAGCGAGAACATACTCTCGCATTTAACCTTTTTCAAAAAAGCGTAGCTGAGGCTTTCTACCAACTAGGAGCAAATGAACTGATTGATGCAGTAGATTTACCAGTCAATCTCCGTATGGTTTATGGTAAAACTGACGCAAAAAAATTGAGTTTACCCTTCGCTAGCTCAAAATGCCATAGCGATGTCTGGGCAGGTGTTGCAGCTGATGCGACTGTAGTAGTTCTGCCACTATTTGGCGACATCGATAATATAACCATTGAAGCAGGTGAGATGCCCCGCGAGATGGAACTACAGTCTATGCAAGTGATGTCAGACTTCGATGAAGGTCGGGATGTTCCAATGGTTGTCTCCTATACAGAAGCACAACTACAACATGGCACAATGTACTTCAATGATGCCCGTGGATTGCACCAAACAGTAAGAAGGAAAACTGAAGGTCTAAGGATTTCTGTAGATTTCCGGTTTCGCAGGAAATTCAATGAAGCTTACCGGGCAATGGTAGCACCTAGTATTGGTGGTGTTGAAGAAGATATGAGCGTGCCTTATGAAGACTGGCTGAAAGTTGGTAAGGAAACGCTAATTGTGTTTGATGAAAGTTGTGAACAAGCCAGAAAAAAACACAATTCTGGCGCTCCAGTTCCTCTATATACTCGTGGGTATCGCCTTGTAGAAATGTTCAACTCTTAACTTTCAGAAATACAAGTAACAAAAAAGCAAGAGGTCTGATATCAGACCTCTTTATCAATTTTTATCATCCATAGACCTAGATTGATAAATTTTGCGATAGTCTAATTTTCCGAAATAAAAAACAGATTTTTTGTAGTATTAACTCTCAACAAAAAAGAGGTCTGTTTCAACCTCTTATCAATTCCCTAAAATAATATTCTATTTACAAAATTACGACAAGCCAGTATTAGCACCTTGCTTACCAGTTGCCAGTTCTACTTTGATAATTTTACCACCTGCTTTTTGAATACGTTGCTGTTCACGGAACCAGTTTTCATAAGGAACTAGCTTAGTGAAATAGGTATTTTGCAGTTCGCGTTGGGTACGAATTCGGGTTTGGCTGGGAACTAGAGCAGTAATTTTAAACAAACGGGACATATTTTGAAAATCTCCTGTAAACTTTGTGAAAACTTTTTTTATCTCAAAACCTTGAGTGCAAATCTTTTAATCATTCCAAGGCTGGAAATCAAACATCAATACTAGACCACCAACACTCATCACTGATAATCTACCAAGATAAGCAATATAACGTTCTAGCACTCACGGTTGATTTCCAGACCTTAATAAAGCCGCACCTAAATTCTTAAGCGCAAACTAGCTCTTAGCTTAAGCCAGAAGAGATATAGTCTAAGTAAACGCCCATTTCCTTACCAGCGTCAGAACCAACCAAGCTAGCGGTTACTTCCTTGATTGCTTGGATAGCTTGCACGGTAGCACCAACGGGAACTCCTAAAGAGTTGTAGGTTTCCTTCAAGCCATTTAATACACGCTCATCCAAAATGGAAGGATCGCCAGCTAACATAGCGTAGGTGGCATAGCGGAGGTAGTAGTCCAAATCACGGATGCAAGCAGCATAGCGGCGGGTGGTGTACATGTTGCCGCCGGGACGGGTGATGTCAGAGTATAGCAAAGATTTTGCTACAGCTTCTTTGACGATCGCAGCAGCATTAGCGCTGATGGTGCTAGCAGCACGTACCCGCAATTCGCCAGTAGCGAAGTAGCCTTTTAGTTTTTCTAAAGCAGAGTTGTCTAAGTATTTACCTTGAACGTCTGCGGAGTTAATGACAGCGGTAATTGCGTCTTGAGCCATGTTGTTAATTCCTTATTTCCAACCGTATTGCAATACTTCTGTTTCGGCAGGGAAACAGCATCACCCTATAGCAGGGCACCAACTAGGTAGTCGAAGTAGGTACCAGCTTCAGAAGCATCATCACCAGACAGCAATGTAGTAGCTACATTCTTCAGCCCACGGATACCTTCAGCAACACCATCAATAGGGGTTCCCAAGGACTTGTACAGTTCACGGGCACCGATAACACCAATTTCTTCAATCGGTGTAACATCACCAGCAACGATACCGTAGGTAACGAGGCGGAGGTAGTAATCTAGGTCACGCAGGCAAGTAGCAGTCAATTCTTGACCGTAAGCGTTACCACCAGGAGACACAACATCAGGACGCTTTTGGAACAATTGATCGCCAGCTTGCTTAACCAGCCGCTCACGATTTTCTGTCAAAATTTGAGCAATCCGCACGCGGCGTTCACCACTGGCAACAAAGGATTTGATCCGATCCAATTCACCAGGGCTGAGGTAGCGAGCTTCTGCATCAGCATTCACGATAGCTTTCGTGACGATACTCATTAATGGATTCCTCCAATACAAATGAAACCAGGATTTGATTAAACTGGTGAGACTCTAAATTTGGTTTACTGAGTTTGTTCTCTCGTGCTTTTAGACACAACAGTTTGATAACTGCTACGACTAATTAATTACGAGTTTTCTTGAGTCAACACAAGCACACAAGCTTTTAAACTCAGTTACCTTCCGCAAAACATTTTCCGGCATTCTGTTGAGCATTTATGACTGCTCTTAACACTTTGTAATATTACCTTTCAGAATTCCCTGTTTTAGCTGTAATCTGAGAGCAATATTACGAAAGGTTACAAAGGAGAATTGGGAATTGGGAAAAATTAAATTCCCAGTCCCAAGTCTCCAGTTTTTAATCTTTACTCAGCCGCCTGTACACTGCCTAGGTAATTACCTATTGGCAAAGATGGGAAGCGGTTGTAAGGCACAACATGTTCACCGAAGTAGCGGCTATATTCTGGGCTTTCGACTATTGCTTCTACAGCAGCCGACAAACCACTATCAGCTAGCAGCTGGTTATACTGGCGAATTTCTTCCTGAGTTGCGGGTGTACGCCCCAACAGGTGACGGAAAAGGAACTCAACCACCTTGGCATGAGGATAAGGTGACAAGAAGCGCTGACGATAGATTTCAGAACTAGCTAGCTCACGCACAAACTGCCGCACGGAAATTTCACCATTCTGGAGTTTGCTATCTAGGTCAGTACGGCGGAAATTATCAGGCACTTCACCACTAAATACATCTAATACCTGACAGTAAATGGCGTTGATTGCCTGTTGTGTTTCGGCTTGGTTTGCACTTTCTGTTAGACGGTAAATGCGTGCATGTTTACGCACACCCAGTTCTACAGGTTGTCCGCTACCATCGTTGTAGGAACGACCCAGTTCAGCAAAAGCCGGCTTGCTTTTGTTGATACCGTTTGTTTGGGTTGCTATATCTGCGATCGCCTGCGTCAAAAGTGGTGTATCGTTACTAACTCCTACACGTGCTTGCACGGGTTTAAAGCTAGGCACAACTACGTCATCATTTTGCTTGGTCAGCTGGTTGTACAGCTTTTCGGTATTCGGGAAGTTTGCTGCAGGTAGGGTTGGGAAGCGACGGTAAGGAACCGTATCTTCACCAAATACCTGGTTGTATTCCACACTATCTACCAAAGCACCAATAAAGGCACGAATCCCTTGAGTAGCCAAAATTTGGTTATACTTACGGATTTCTGCTTGGTCTAATGGCGCACGTCCTAAGAAGTGTTTGGTTCCCAACTCAATCACTTTAGTGTTGGGGTAGGGTGTGTAGAATTCTTTCAGGTAGAGGTTAGAGTAACCCAAACCTTCAATAAATTCCTTCACGCTGATTTCGCCGTTCCCCAGCTTGCTTTCCCACGCCGTAAATTCATTTTTAGCGATGTAGGGTGCAACATCGCGCTCAAAAATCTGACGATAGGCAGCGCTAATCAAGGTTTTTACTGCAACTTTGTCGCTGGTATTCGAAACCAGTTTGAAGATTTTGGTTTGTTCGCGTTGCTTGCTAACACCTTGGTTAATGCGGAACTGAATATCTGGTTCTGACCGTTTTTCTGTGACTGTACCCAATGTCACAAAGCTCGGTGTTACTTCCTTCTGAACTTTCGCCGCAACATCTTCCCGAATGCTACCAACGCGCAATTGTCGCCCTGATACACCACCTGGAGTTAGATACCGTTCGTAAGGAATTGTATCTTCACCAAATGCTTCGCTGTATTCTACGCTGTTAATAATGGCATCAACGACGGCGTAAAAGCCCTGTTTGGAAGCAATATCAAAGTACTTGTTGATTTCTTGACGGCCATAAGTCGGACGACCTAACAAGCGGCGGTGAATATACTCGATCGCTTTACAAACATAGAGCGATGACCAGTACAGATTGCGGAATACATCAGACTTAGCCAAAGCACGGATAAACTCACGTACAGAGATGTCGCCGTTTTCCAGCTTAATTTCTAATACCTTCGGGCGCTGACCTTCGTAGAGATCGCGACCAAAAACTTGCAGATAAGCAGCTCTAATCACAGCTTGTGTTGAGCTTTCGGAGAATCTGACGCTAGAATTTTTGGCAGCCTTTTTACCTCTGGTACCAGGAAGTTGGTCTAATTTGAACACCTTGGGTCCAAGAGTACCAGGAGCTTCACCCCGAGCTTTGGGATTACTATTTTGGTTATTAATCCCTGCACCTTGGTGAATCAGGATGCGTTTGGTATCTTTGCCAAAAGGAGCCGGACGGGTGCTGGGGTTGCGAGTTTCTTTCGGGAAAATCGCGCCAAACTGAATTTCCAAGGGGTCATTACCAGAACCGTAAGGATGTTGGTCTGGTAGTGGCTGTTCATAAGCAGCAAATGTGGTGATAAACTGAGGTATTTTGCGGAAAGGCGCACTGTAGTTAAACAGGTCTTGCTGCGGTCCCCAGTTGCGACATTCTTGTGCTTCTTGCCCTAGACCCCGGAGGTATGGTACTGTTTCTTCACCAAAATAGTCGCCGTATTCAGCAGAATCTACTAAGGCATCTACCAAGGCTGGTAGACCACCATTAGAAATAATCGAGAAGTATTTTTGTACTTCTTCCCGGCTACTTGGGCCCCGTCCTAAAATGTGGCGGAAAGCAAGTTCGACGACTCGGCTGTTAATAAAAGGCTGGTAAAACTGTTTTTGGTAAAGGGGAGATTTAGCTAGACGACGAACAAACTCCTTCACGGAGATGTCGCCATTTTTCACCTTGGATTCTAAATCAGATATTGACAAGCTATAAGCACGGGTAATGTCGCGCTCAAAAATTTGCCGATATGCCGCTTTGATTACCTCATTTTTTTCGCTACTTGACAACCCAGTTTTCATCACAAACTTGGGACGGCGTTCTGCTGCATTAAAGTAAATTTGCGGCAGTTGCAACCCTTGCTGGTCGCTAGAGGGACGTTGACGGACTTTATTTGAAGGTGTCGCTGCTTTGAATTCTGTTAACAAAACATCCATGTACTGAGACACAATTTCCGTAGCCTCAGCATCCTTGCGGAAAAAGGAAAGCGATCCGGCTTTGATTTCTTGCAAAGCTACTAGCGTTGCTTCACCAGAGCAGGCATTTTCAATTATTTCCCGCAAACCCCGTGTGTTCACCGCTATGATGTTGGGGTCGCCAGCAACGATCGCATAAGTAGCGTAGCGCAAGAACCAGGATAAATCCCGCAAGCTCTTGGCCATGTTGCTGGGGCCATAACGAGCAATGTTAATTGGTCTGAAACCTGCGGGTACCGGACCGCTGGGAGATGAGTTAAATATTGATCGTAAATTTTCTAGGAACCCACCACGACTTTCAACGTAGGTTACAGTTCCTAGTTGCATCCCTTGTTGAACATTAGCATCACCACCACCAGCAGTTACTAGTTCTGCTTCTCTGGGCTTTTCTAAAAAAGCCATTGGCGAACCACCGACAAAAATCCGGTTGGCAGCGCGAGACACAATAATCTCGGCATTATCCGTAAGCGTCTGGGAAATCTCTAAACGCTTTGCACCAGATGCAAAATAGCTTGCCAGTTCATTTAGTTCACCACTTCCCAAAAAGCGGTCTTGCTGCTCGGCTTGGGTAATTGTCGCTACAGCTAGGGTTTGATATAGTTGCGGACGCGCAACTGAGCTTCCACCACTCGCCTTAACACTCATCGGATTTGTAAAACTCCCATGATAATCGTTATATATGTTAAATCTGGATCGCTTTGAGGCTTGACACATCGGTGTCTCTGTGCTTTATGAGCCTGAGAGTATTGCCTGCAAAACTGCCAGTAAATTAACCCAGTTAGCTTTTAGATTAGAACGTTTTGCGTTCTCAAGGCTGGTTTATTAAGAAGTGTGTAGAACCTGTAGCTTAGATACATCCAGTCTCAAGAGTACATACTCTTGTTTGGCTGAGATCAAATCTAAGTTTTGTAACTCAGGAATAGGCTAGGCATGGTCTACTGATGCCGAAAACCTCTGTTTTGATGTTTGTGGCAGTATCCATTTTACGATTATTGCAACTGTTGCAAAATCTTAGTTGAAACTAAATTTCCTTCAGCAATGATCGGTGGACAGTAGTCACTAGTCGATGTTAAGTTGTTTTTGCTACTGATGACTGAATATTACGAAATAACGCCGCCCTGGAAATAATTCTCAAATTGCGGTGTTTTTTAGCTTTAGCTATCAGTATTCTTTAACGGGAAAATACTATGCGCAAAAGTTCTAAATTTAACTATTTAACCCAAGTTGCCTTGTCTGCGATCGCAGTTATTTTAGCTGTCACTCCTGCAAATGCGCTTCCCGAGCAGAACATCAACACCGTTGTTAAGTGGGCAAAGACTCGTTCGCAACTACCAACTTTGAGATACAACAGTGAAGCCCACGGCTACGAGGGAACAAAAGGAAAATTATACTTTTATGCTAATGTCACCGAAGAAAATGGGACAGTGACCAAAGAAGGAATAACCGTGAGTGGTGACTCAAGCATCAAATTCACCACAAAAAATGCCAAAACGGTGAAACTATTAGAAAATATTTATAATTCTAATATTGCTAATGACTTCCAGAAGTCTCGGTATGCCACCAAGGTTGGACGTGACCAGTTTTATCGTGGACAAAAGTTTGCTTACATCACGACGGCGGTGCAAGGTGGGTCATCATTCCAGATAATTCCCTTGAATAAGTTGCAAGAGTTTATAGATAATGCCAAATATTGCCAAACTAATCAATGCGACATTTAATTAAGTGTGTTATTAAATTTGGTATTTCATGCTGATAAAGCGACGTAAATTTATAGGCTTAATTCCTGCTTTGGTAACAGCTAGTACTAGCTGCATTCTTTTGAGTTTCAATACCACCAAATATTTAACAGTTAATCGGAAACGAAATTTACCCTTCTTCTTAGGCTGGTATGACCACATTTACAATATTGATGTTTCAACCCAAGTATCTTCTAAAGGAATTGATCTATTAATACCTTATGTAGTACAAGCAGACAAGGGAAAAATTCAAGCATTTCTGGATATTTCTAAGAAAGCAGGAGTAAAAGTTTTATTAGAAATTTATCGTCCCCTAGTTGAATCAGAAAATATCTTAGGAGTAAAACATTTTATTCTTACTTATAAAAATCATCCTTCTGTTTATGGTTGGTATCTTTATGATGAACCAGAGATTAAAAAACCTACACCGCTCTCTCCAGATTTATTAAAAAAGATATACCAAGCTATTAAGGAAGAAGATAATTATAAGCCAGTTGCTTTAGTCTTTGCTGACATTAAAAAAATTGAATCTTACGCCGATGCAATGGATATACTGATGTGGGATCGTTATCCTTGCGAGGAGGGAGTTTCAGAATTCGAATGGGTATTATCTTACCGAAAGGCACTGTATAAAGTAATTTCTCTAGCTTATGTTAAAAAGAAAAAATTTTGGAACGTACTACAGGCTTATAGCAAAAATCAGTTCAAAAAACGACTACCAACAAAAAGAGAATTTCGCTATATGTTTTACTTATCAGTCCTTACAGGGGCAGATGGGCTGCTATTTTGGACGCACTACCTCTCTTCACATTTCTGGAATGAGTCAGTTTTGTATCCTACTATTCAGGAATTTCGAGATTATGTTCCTGCAATTGTTAGAGGGGAAGATTCAAATAATCAAGTACAAGTAAATCACTCAGATATAGAAGTTAAATTATTCTCTATTCCTAATACTAAAAATTTTTTGATGATAGCTGTTAATCACAATGATACTCAGATTAATCTCACCGTAAAACTCCCTCAAAAATTAGCTAATAAATTAGTTACTTTTAATCAAAATCCTATTACCAAACTATCTACTGAGGCAGGTTTCAGTACTATTTTAGAGGCTTACGAAGTTCGTCTATATCAAATTGGGATGTAAAAGATGCTTTGATAAGATTCTCCAAATCAACAAAACAGTAAATACTTCAAGATTTTTGCATAGAAGGATAATTTTATGGCGTTGCAAAAATTAGCGTATTCGATAATATATTTGGAGGCGAATCGCTTTGAGTTAGAAGATAGAAAAAGCAAATAAATAAAAAGTACGATCGCATTTTAATTGATTAACAAATATATTAATTTACCAAGTTTTTACTCCCATAATTTTCTGGCGAAATAATTGATATGTATATCCAGAAAAGTGAGCAATCGGCATACTTAATAAAGTAACACCACAAAATAACCAACGGCTAAAAAATGATGGTATTTTATCTTCATTACCTCGCCAAATTTCGGCAGAAAAGCTTTTCCAATATACCAAATTAACTCGTAAACTCTCTAAAAAAGGCAAAAATAAACCTATTATAACTAATATTTCTATAGGCAGACCTAGATTGGGAAACAGTAAATCAACAATCAGAAGTAAAATTACAGTAGATATAAATACAAAAGGTAATAAACCTCTTAACTGCGATTTTAGTTTGTGTTTTGTACTCGTTAAATAGCGACCTCTGCCATATCTAAAATATTGAATAAACAAGGACTTCCAGTTTTTTCGAGGGTAGTACCAGGCACGAATTTTGGAGTCAATATAGATTGCTTGTTTATTGTGGGAAATTAATCTTTGATTTAATTCAGCATCTTGGTTAGTAATTTGTGTTGTGTCAAATACTTTCTTTAATCTCAAGTTTAATTCAGCATCTTCATTAGAACTTGCTTCGATATTATAACCTTGTATCTCTAATAAACTCTTTTTCCAGAAGCACCCTAAATAAACTGTATCTGCATAACCTGTATAGTTGGGATTTCTATATTTAGCTCCACCATTACCAAGAAAACTTTTGGATGCAAGGGAAACACCAGCTTGGAAGGAAGTTTGTGCAACAAAACGCTGCGCTCCACCAACATTGCTAGCTTTTGATTCTAGCAAAGCCTCGATACATCTTTCAATATAGTCAGGTGCATAATCTGAATGGGCATCAATTCTAATAAAAATATCACCTACACATTCAGACAAAATTAAATTAAGACCAGCCGATTGAATTTTTTCAGGATTGTGTATTA
This sequence comes from Nostoc punctiforme PCC 73102, assembly GCF_000020025.1. Classification (GTDB taxonomy): domain Bacteria; phylum Cyanobacteriota; class Cyanobacteriia; order Cyanobacteriales; family Nostocaceae; genus Nostoc; species Nostoc punctiforme. The sequence goes on from NC_010628.1 coordinate 6,003,677, forward strand.
ATTTAACTCGTGCATCTTTATCTGAGAGTTTTTTGACTATTTCTTGAGTACCATCATTGCTGCCACCATCAGCTACAAATATCTCGATTAGGTTAGGATAACTTGTTCTTAAAAACCCTAAAACCAGGTTTTCTATAAAATTTACCTCGTTATAAGTTGGTATGGCTACGGTTACAGAGGGAAAAGTCTTGACTCTGGGCTCAAATAACATATTAGACTTAGCTATCATATTCAATTTACTTTGGATAAATAAAAAATTAAATTACAAGAAGATTTTCATCGGGATCATCATAAAGCGCATACATGCTTTTAAAAAACACAAACTATCAGTTTTGAAGCTATTAATAGGAGATAGTGTAAAGTATTTCTTACGTAACTCTCTGTGTATCTTATAATGTTTAAAGACTTTTATAGAAGATACACCTGTCGTGTCATAGTAAGAAATTGGAAAATAGAGCAGGTATGGTTGAGCAATCAAAGAGGCTCTAATATTAAAATCATAATCCATTTCTAAAGTTAGCCGCTCATCATATAAGCCGACTTCCTGGAGAAGTTTTTGTGAGAAAATAGTAGACTGGTGACAGATAGGATTGCGAGGTAAAAATAAGTTTTGATCCCAATGGCTATACTGCTTAATATGTCTTTTTAAGTATTGTTTACGGCTCAAAGAGATAGTTTCCCCAAATGCCCAAAGCCACTTTTGTTTTATATAAGAATCTACAATTTTAGTAATTACGCCTTTATTAACTAAAGTATCTCCAGAATTTAAAAAAATCAATAGATTACCTGATGATTTCATTAATCCCACGTTAAAAGCATTAGCAATCCCAATACCATTTTGCTGGAACATATTTACTTTTTTTTCATGATTATATTGATTAATAATGAAAACTGTTTCGTCTGTAGAATTTCCATCAATAATAATGTGGTTTATATATTTGTAATCTTGCATACTAACACTATCTAAAGTTTTAAGTATACAATTGGAAGAATTTTTTGTTAGAGTAATTACGTCAACTTGAATTAGGTTATTCATGATTTTTTAAACTTAGAGTGAGCTATTTACCATCGAGAAATAGCGAGATCAATATAATCTATAATAGATGATGTAAATATATGACCTTCTAAGTAATTAAATGTAGGATTTGCACGAGAGTTAGCTTGTAAAAAATAAATAAAGTAACTAAACAATAACGTAACTAAAGTAAGCATAGACAAAAACTTTATTGGTGGTTTAAGGTTACTCCTTCTTTCTAAAGGTAAATAGAAGAAAATTCCTAAAAAGGATAGAAGTATAAGACTCAATCTCAAAGGAAGGTAATCAAGATTACGGGTGAATAGGAATAAAATTGACTGCAACGCATAAAGACATAACATACTTAAGTCTAAACGTTTTTCTTCTGAAGTAAGGCTAGAATTTGAAGTTGTCTCAATGTAATTATCTCGTGAGAGATTTATATAAAAATAACCAAGAAATACTATAAGCACTAAATGAGCTAGAAAACCTATACTAGCTAATTGGTTTTTTACAAAAAATGCACTTTTAGCGGCTAAGAAACTAAGTTGGGGAATACTACTAATTTTATCAAAGATAGATGCAATAGTAGCTTGATTAACAGAATATATTAATCCAAATACAAATAAAGTGATACTGATATATTTAAGTAAAACACTAATTTTATGAAAGTTTTTATCTTTTAATAAGCTATTTACATCAAGAAATTGCATAATTATTATAGGTAAATAAAGGATTATCGAGTAATGATTTATAATACTCAAAAACAAAAATAATATACAAATAACCTTATTTTTTGTAGAAACTAATGCACACAGAAAAAAAGTACTAGACATGAATTGGCGCATTATAAATGCTTGAAGATAAAATGCCGGATTTAGTAAAATAAAAAATATCAGTAAAGCATAATAGTTTTTTGAAAATCCCTTACAGATTACGAAAAATGTTAGAAGATTAATAATAAAAGACCAAAATAATAAGAAGCCGGTATCTGAACCATTACAAATAATAAATAATATAGAAGCAAGAAAATAAAAACCTGGTTCAAATGGGAAATTGGCTGATTGAAAACATTCTACAGGATTATTACCATTACAATCTCGATACGCTATTAAATATTGCTCGGTATCAGCTTGAATATCTATAAGACAACAGAAAAGAGCGATGGTGACTGCAACTAGCACAAGTATAGAATTATTGAGTAAGCTGTCTATGCTATAAGATTTTGAGTTTCTATTGAGAAATACAAATAAAACTAGTGGTAAAACTCCAATTATCGGAATGTTTAGCCATATAATTATTCCAACAAATAATAAAAAATACTTTTGATAGTTGGTTTGGACACTTGATAAATTAAAATCCATTCTCTAATTATATATTTAGGTAATTTAGGTAATCAAAGTTTTTTGAAATAAACCTAACCAGATTATATGTTCTTCTCTATCCATACTGATAATAGTAAATAAACTATAAATTTGACCTTTAGTCCAATTCCACATGATCAATGCTTCTGCTTTATTGTTCGGATTAATTGAAGCTTTAACATAGCAAACAATTATTTGCAAAAATCCCTTAAAAATTCGGAGAATAGATACAAGCAACCAAATATAATAAGAACGGTTCCAACGCATAGCAGCAATGTAAGGAGCTGCGGCACCAAAACCATACATTAAGTTAAAAAGATAAGTTTCTGATATGCGCTTTGTGGAGATAAAATGGTGCAGCACACAATCAGGCGTATACCAAAGTTGATAACCTGCATTCAGAATTCGTAAAACTATCTCAGAATCTCCTCCTGCACTTAGCTTTTTTGCTTCTCTATCGTTGAGTAATTGTTTATCTAACCAGCCACTTTCCTCAAGGGCAGTTCTACGAAGAACTAAACCTGCACCTGGAATCTGGTAATTACGCCGATTTAACTGTTTTGAAGTTTCGCCGCGCTCATAGGCAGCATATTTACCTGAATGTTTGACAAGGATGGGGGAAGGAGTTATTTCCCAATCGAGAACTACTTTGCCACCAAAAGCACCACAATTTGGATGAGATACAGCAAATTGTATTGCTTTATCTATCCAGTTTTCTGATAAAAGGCAATCATCATCAACAAAAGCAAGCCATTTACTAGTTGTATTTTTAATTCCACATAAACGGGCGTGAGTTAATCCTTGTTTTTGCTCTACTATCCTACGCAAGCCGGGTATTATTTGTAAATTAATATGTTTTTCAACAACAGCACTAGTATTATCTGTACAGTTATTATCTACAACTAAAACTGTCCATTGATAGCTAGGAGATACTTTTGATAAAGAAAGGGCTGTAAGAACACGATCTAGCAAATTAGCGTTGTTATAAGTACAAATTATTATATCCATGAATCCAACCCTAAATTAGTTTTTTAATTGAAACTTATTTGAAAAATATAACTCTAAAGCTTATTTTTAGCGGCGATATATTTTTTGATAGCTGAAAAACTGTAGTTATTACTAATAGCGAACCATGCCATTAAAATAGCTATTTGTATCGAACATATAATACATCTTACTAGATAATCGTTTGGAAGCTGAAAGTTTAATAACACAACTATAAAAAACCAAATTAATGGGAACCATAACCATTGAAACCAGAGAGTATAAGAAACAGATAAACGTTTCATTCCAAATACAGTTACCAAAAAGGTTGTGAGATATCCCAAATTACCTATAATTGCTCCTGTTAAACTAAAGTTATAAGCACCAATAGCAATTAATCCTAGTGACGAAAAACTGCCTAGCAACTGAATCAATGCACAAGCCTTAACTGCATTTGTTCCTAACAAAGAATAGTAGCCGACAGCATGACATGAATAAAGTGCGTAAATTCCTGTTGCAATACAAAAGGTAATGAAGTATTGACTTGCAGTTTGCTCAGGAAATAATAGTTTGAGAATTAATGGAGAAAGTGTTATGAGAGTTGCTCCCATTCCTAAAGCAACTAATCCATTGATTTGGGTAGCTTGTTTAAGTTGCTGTTCTAGTTGATGATAATTAACATTCTGCTGTCCAATTAGATTGCTTAAAGTTGGAAGTAAAGGTTGTACAGGTAATGCAGAAAATGAGTTGATTTGTGCGGTGATATCAGTAATACCTGCATAGACTCCAAGCACCTGGGTACCTAACAAGCTACCGACAATTAGCCGATCGCCTCTACTAAAAAGCACACTTCCCAATGTATTTAACCACATCATTAAGCTGTAGCTTCCTACTGCTACTGCTTTGTGTTGATTCCAACTTAGACGCAGGTTCATATTTTGGAGTATCGATCGCACTACCCATATATGACTGAACAAACTCACTACACCGATTCCAGCCTGCCATTGCATTAACTCGACTGTGCGACCTCCTAACAAAACTACAATCAACATTCCGACATTGAGTAGCACGGACTGCATTGTATTTAACACATTCATCAAGTCATAGCGCTGATGGGCTTGTTCGACACCAATCAAAATTTGTTGCAGTAATCGCGCTGCTACTACCAACCCCCCAATTTGGATAGCCTGTATAACTTTTAACTGTTGTAACTGACCCAATTTAGGAAATAAATTCATAATCGGTTCAGCACCCATCCAAAGAACAATTACTGCTAAAGTTGCCAATATCAGCATCGCCCCAAAAGTTACAGTCAAGGTTTGCGATAGGCCATCAACATCTTTCTTTCCTAAGTCTTGGGAAACAAATACAGTTGTGGCTGTGGAAAGACCTGCTTCAGCTAAAGTAACCATTACCACCACAGCAGAAGCTAGAGTCCATAGTCCATACTCTTCAATTCCCAACAGGCGAATTAGTATAGGGATAATTAGTATGCCTAGCCCTATTTTGATTAATCCTGTTATTGAGTTGTAAAAACCGTTCTTAAGTAAGCTATTTTTCACCAAAAATATTCTCTTTTAATACAAGCATTACCGCAAAAATACTAAAATAGTTAAGTTAAATCGCCATCAAGGGATTAGGAAATGCGTATATTGGGAAACTTCAGTTCACCCTTACCATTCCGTAGCTTACCGCCGTAGGCATCGCTGCTATTTTTGTTGTAATAACCCTTCTGGCTGTAGTAAATAAAACCATTATCAGCAGTAACTCCATTCATCACCATTCCCAAAACACGCGATCGCGCTTGCTCAAGCATCATCTTCGTACTCTTAGCAACAGCACAATCAAGCACTCCAAGACGTACAACTAGCAATATCCCATCTGCCATCTTGCCCAGCATCAGTGCATCACCAAACAAACTCAAGGCAGGAGTATCAATAATGACACAATCATAGTCTTTGGCTGCCTCTTGAATTAACAAAGCCATGCGCTGTGAATCTAGCAATGCTGCGGGGTTCGGTGGAATTGTCCCAGCCGTCAGTAGATCCAAATTAACTAATACTTCTTGAGTAGTGCGGCGAAACTCGGCTTGTCCAACTAAAACATTACTTAGTCCGGCTGGGTTAGATAATTTCCAAATTTCTTGTTGGCAGGAGTGACGCATATCCGCATCTACTAATAGGATTCTGCGTCCCATGTGTGCCTTAGCTACTGCCAGATTCGCTGCTACAAATGATCTGCCTTCACCTGGAGTTGAACTAACTACGGCAATTACTTTTAGTGGTTTATCAGAGATGGTAAAATCCAGGTTTGTCTGAAGCATCTCAAAGGCTGAACTTGCTCCCGAATATGGATTATCTCTTACTGGCAGTTCAACTAAAGCTTCCCCACCATTTTTAGCTTTTTGACCCAAGTGAGGAATCGTACCGAGTAAAGGATAACCTAATAACTGCTGGGCTTGCTCAAGAGTTTTGAGGGATTGATCCATAGCCTCTAACATCAGAGCTAACCCTACACCCAGCAAAATTCCTACAAATCCACCTATCGCCAGGTAAAGGGCAATTTTGGGAGAAACAGCTTTTTTAGGAAGTAAAGCCGCAGATACTACCCTGGCGTTACCGACATTCTGATTTACTACTACTTCGACTTCTTGCGATCGCTTCAGCAGTTCTTCATAGGTAGACCTCGCTACTTGCAACTGTCGCTCTAGCTGCTGCTGTTTTTCTTGCAGTTGGGGTAAGACACTCAATCGTCTTTGGGAAAGTGCGTATGCATTCTGCAAAACTGTAACTCGGTTAGTTAATGCTGACCGTTCTACATCCGACTGTACCAGTTGGGCCAGTAGAGTCTGCTTGAGTTCTCCCATCCCTAAATTCTGCGCTGGTACAGATTTTTCTCTGCCTGCATTCTCAAAAATTCGAGTCTCTAGCTGCTTTTTCAGGGCTGCTTCTTTTGCTAATAAATTAGCGATCGCAGGATGTTTGTCTGTATAGCGAGTCTGTTCTACTGCTAACTGATTTTGCACCTGCTGGTATTCTGTTAATACCTCCTGCACAGCTTTTGATTGAGTTAAATTCCCCATATCCACAGCCTGCTGCGAATTCAATCTCAATTGATGTTCCAGAAGTTGTGAGCGAGTCTCAGCATCCGTTAAATTTGCCTGAGCTTGGGTAATCTGGTCTGATAAATCCGCGAGTCTGTCAACTCCTTTTGCCGCTTCTTGGTCTAAGGCAATTACCCGATTTTCTTCTTTAAACCGACGCAAAGCTGCCTCTGATTTGACTACCCTTGCTTCAACTTCAGGCAATTGCTTGCTCAAAAACCTCTGTGCCACTGTCGCTTGGGTTTGGTTAATGCGAATATTGTTCTCCAGGTAATATCTCATCAGCAAATTCACCACAGCTGCGGCTTCTTTGGGATTGCTACTGCTGTAGGAAATCGCCAAAATATCTGTACCCCGGACACTCTTAATTTTGATTTTTTTGAGAAACTCATCTATTTCTAAGGGTGTTCCTTGCTTACCTACCAAGTTGAGACTAGTGATAGTTTTTTCAACTATCGGGTTAGAACGAATTACCTCTGCTTCTGTATCCAACGGGCTGCTGAGTTGAGTCACACTGCTCAACTCTCCAACTTGTGCCGAGGGACTTGTCAGCGAAGAAACGCGGTCAGTTTTACTGAAGAGCAACTTGCCTTCTGCTTCATAAATTGGTTTCTGTCTGATAGCAATTAAAGCTGACAGTCCAAAAACAGAGGCAGTCACCGCAGCTATGACTAGCCAACGCCTTTTCACAATCAGCGAGTATTGTTGCAAATCTGGGGATTGGTCTTCTTGGTTAGAGGGCATGGAATATATTGCGAATATTCTGAAATACTTACTAATTTTGCTTCAAAATTTTGGTAGCCCAAAATAGTTATTTGAACATACTTAAATATAATTACTTACAAATTATTTGTATAAAAAGTACTTAGTTCTTCTATAATTTTTGGATTACTTTCCTTTCTATACATCTTTTTAGTTTTATCCCAGAAACATTATCGAAATGTCAAGGTATTTTTTATCTACTTTCTCTGAGATTTTATATTACTTTGATAAGTATTTAAATTAAATAAAACTTTAACCTTTACATAACCTTTTTGCTAGTATATAAAACTACATAAGCTAAATTAATAATCACTATCTTAATTGTATATATGGTTTAAAAATTTTTATTGATCGAGTATTACTACGTAAAGATTTTGCTTGCTCTGCTGTTATTGACTTAACTAGTAATCACGCCTAGAGAAAAACGTAAACTCTTGCAAACAGGGAATATTAGATTACTGCATCCTTAATATTTTCAATATTTTATACTGCTTTATTAACAGGATTTTACTATAATGAACAATCTTCTACCAAAATTATATCTATATGTCAATACGTATTTTTAAGTAAATTTATGTTAATTAAGTTTCAAGTTTATATTGACGATATTCATAGCATCATGCAAATATAAAGCTTGGACAGCTAACCTTAGTAAGATGTATGTATTACATACATGCCACGTAAGCGCACTGACAACTGTCCTTCCAGTCCATATATTCAATACCCAATTCTTTTGAAAAACAGAGTATTACAAAAGTTTGCAATCTATGTATGCTTTGAAACAAGAGAGCTAAATTTTTATACTACTATCATTGAATCTCTTGCTGCCTTAACAAACAAATAAATACCAGGATACTGAAGAATCAGAAAAATCAATGACTCTTACAAGTTATGTCAGTTCTCCTGCCAATACTAGGTTGCCCAACATAATCCGCAGCCTACCGATATTGCTCTTGTTAGGGGATATTTTTGGGTTGCTCATTTGTTTAGCGATCGCACAATGGTTGCGTTTAGATCAACCCTTACATTGGCTCAATCCATTGCCTTACGGATTTGTCTGCATGACACTTGCAGCACTTTATTTAGCAGATGCGTACCATCCAGATCGGCAAATTGCAGGTTTAAGAGCGCCTGCTCGAATTATTGTTTGTAACATTGCGATCGCATTCTTTATTTCTGCCCTAATTTACTTGTCAGGTATTGGCAAACATAACCCAATATCGTGGCGGAGCGTCTTCTTACCTAGCATCGGGATCTTTACCATTTGGGCAGTAATATTGCGCGTAGTAGCAGTGAAATGGGTGCGATCGCACGCTTTGAAAAGTCGATGGTTGATACTAGGAGCAGAAGATAATGCCATTAAATTTGCACAGAAATTGCTGGTACTTAATCCTTTAGGAAAGTTGACTGTTCTAGCAGAAGAAAATCAAACAACCATAGACTTACCAAAAAGCAATCTGAGTTATCAGGGAAATCTGAGCGATTTGTTGCAATGGAGTCAAGAATCTTGGTCTGGGGTTATAGTTACAGCCCAGATAAATTTTTCCAAATCTCAAGCACAACAGTTAATGCAGATGCGATTGCGAGGAATTCCGGTTTACACATTGCCGGATGTTTACCAAACATTTTGGTATAAACTTCCTTCATTGCTGCTACAAGATAAATGGTTGGCTTTTAGTGATGGTTTTAACCTAATGCCTGGTTACTTCAGTATGAAACTGAAGCGAGTTGTCGATCTCATATTGATCCTCTTTTTATTAGTATTAGTTGCACCACTTCTGTTGTTGGTTGCATTACTAATTAGATTAGATAGTCCTGGCCCAGTATTGTACAGTCAGCAGCGAAGTGGGTTGTACGGTAAACCATTTAGAGTTTATAAATTTCGCTCCATGTATCAAGATGCAGAAAAGTCTGGGGCACAATGGGCAAGTCAACGCGATCCACGGATCACCAGAATCGGATACTGGCTACGTTTGTTGCGTATTGATGAATTACCCCAAATATGGAACGTCTTACAGGGTGAAATGAGTCTGATTGGGCCTCGTCCAGAACGGCCGGAATTTGATGTCAAACTTAAAGAAGCGATTCCCTACTATGAAGTCCGCTATCTGGTCAAACCGGGAATTACAGGCTGGGCACAGGTTATGTATCCATACGGAGCATCTATCGAAGATGCTTACGAAAAGCTTTCTTACGATCTGTATTACATCAAAAATTATTCCATTTGGTTGGATTTAGCGATCGCCTTCAAAACGATTCGAGTTGTTTTGTTAGGTAAAGGTAGATAAGGAAAAAGAAATGAAAAAGAAAATATTGGTAACTGGCGGTGCTGGTTACATTGGCTCCCATGTAGTTCGTCAATTGGGGGAAGCTGGTTATGATGTCGTAGTCTACGACAACTGCTCTACAAGTTCACCAGCATCCGTACTACACGGGAAATTAATTATTGGCGATTTAGTAGACACCGGGCATCTTTATCAAGTTTTTGCCCAGCATGAATTCAGCGCAGTCTTACACTTCGCCGCTAGTCTGATTGTTCCAGAATCAGTAGCTCATCCCCTCGACTACTACGCAAACAACACCCGCAACACTTTAAATTTGCTGCGCTGCTGTAGCGTTATGGGTGTTAACAAGTTCATTTTTTCCAGCACAGCCGCAGTGTATGGGGAAGTAGAAGAAAATCCTGTTACTGAGTTGAACCCTACACAGCCGATTAATCCTTACGGGCGTTCAAAGTTGATGAGTGAATGGCTGATCCAGGACTATGCGGCAGCATCTTCAATGCGCTACGTAATTCTACGTTACTTTAATGTAGCAGGTTCTGAACCACGTGGACTATTGGGGCAAATGTCTCCGAATGCCACTCACTTAATTCGGGCTGCTTGTGATGCGGCACTCAAGCGTAAGCCAGAAGTACGAATTTTTGGTACTGATTTTCCTACGCCTGATGGAACCGCAATCCGAGACTATATCCACGTAGAGGATTTGGCGACTGCTCATTTAGATGCTTTGGATTATTTAGAAAAAAGAGGTGAAAGCCAAATTTTCAACTGCGGTTATGGGCAAGGATACAGCGTGCGACAAGTTATTGAGAGAGTCAAGGCTATTTCTGGTGTCGATTTTCCCGTTATTGCCGCACCACGTCGTCCGGGCGATCCTGCCTGTGTTGAAGCTTGTGCTGATAAAATCCGTAGAGTTTTGGGTTGGCAACCAAAGCACAATGATTTAGACGAAATTATCGATACAACTATTACTTGGGAAAAACATAAGAGTAACTTGGCAAGACAAAAGCATCTAAATATGGCATACGCATAATTAAAACTTGGTACCTAATTAACCTTGTTTTTGGAATTTAGATAACTTGAATTCGACGGCTCATATAGTGTCCCTATAATTGACTCAATCAAAAAATTTCCACGTTTAGATAGGCATTATTTTTAAATAAAGGCACGCAATTACTTATGTTAAAGGCGGCTGATAATTCAACATCTAACTCAAAACCTTTTTCAATCAACTCTTTACCCGAACTGCATTTTTTCAAGTACCCTAGTAAATCCTGCTGAAAAGCCTGAAATGTTGCCACAGCCACTTCAGCTTCTGGTGATAGACTGCCATCTAAATAACTGAGAATTGCCCCAGCACCAATCAAATCTTCAAATGCAGGACGTAAACTACCATCTTCTTTCCACCTCTCACCGGCAGGAATTACAGCGATTTTGTCGCCATACTTTTGAGCAAACTGCGCTACAGCTTGGCAATTTCGCAAGCAACCAGCCAAAGTTAGTGTATTTCCTGTATGTAAAGTCAGAAATGAACCATTAGGTGATGGTAAAACTAGTCTGGTTCCAGCAGGAATTTCAGCTACCGATTTTGGCGAGAGAGAATATCCAGTTGTAGTCCAACGTTGTCTATGACTTGCCAATTCTGCTTGTACTGACTTGGCATAATCTATGGCTGATTCATCTCTATATGCGTAGGGAAAAATTATCGCGCCGTTGTTGGTGGCAATTTCTACACAAGTAGAAAAAGAGAGAACATCAACTATCACAACTACATCACTAATGGGAGCAAGTTCAGCAACTCCTTGTGAACCCCATTCACAGCGTAAATTAAACTCTGATTGGTTGTAAATCATGAGAGCGATCGCAAAAGACAATATGATAACAAATCATTCAAGATATTTTAAGTAACCATTCCGCTAACGACGTGGCTAATGGTACAGAGGTTCAATTGTTGTTTGACGCAGAACGCCATCATTATCAAGTCTTAAATTTTGGCTGGAAAGAACAACGGAGAATTTATGGAGTTATCATTCATGTTGATATAAAAGACAAAAAAATTTGGATACAAAGAGATGGTACATAAATCGGTATTGCTAATGAATTAATTGCTGGTGGAGTACCTAAAGAAGATATTGTATTAGGATTTCATGCTCCTTATAAACGCGAATTTACTGACTTTGCTGTTGGATAAGTAGTAGAAAATAAGCAATAGTAATCTTTGCCTTAATCATCCACTATCCGCTAAACTCAGAAATGCTGCGTTATTCCTCATCATGTCCGATTCTCAAACTGTTAGTGCTGCTGTTGCCAAACTCTACAATACCTACCCCTTTCCGCCGGAAGCCCTGTTGGATGAACCACCTCCAGGCTACAACTGGCGCTGGAATTGGCTAGCTGCTCATAACTTCTGCACAGGTCAAAAACCTCAAAAGCAAGATATTCGGATTTTAGATGCAGGTTGCGGTACAGGGGTAAGTACAGAGTACCTGGTTCATCTCAATCCCCAGGCTTCTGTTGTGGGGATTGATCTCAGTACTGGGGCTTTAGATGTAGCAAAAGAACGTTGTCAACGTTCTGGTGCTAACCGTGTTGAGTTTCATCACCTCAGCTTGTTTGATGTGGAACAGTTACCGGGTGAGTTTGATTTAATAAACTGTGTTGGCGTTTTGCACCATACTTCCGATCCGATTCGCGGTATTCAAGCCTTGGCGCAGAAGTTAGCCCCAGGCGGCTTGATGCACATTTTTGTGTACGGAGAGTTGGGACGCTGGGAAATTCAACTCATGCAAAAAGCGATCGCACTTCTGCAAGGTGACAAAAAAGGCGACTACCGCGATGGTGTCCAAGTCGGACGACAAATATTTGCTTCCCTACCAGAAAATAACCGAATTGTCAAATACGAAAAGCAGCGTTGGTCATTAGAAAACCACAAGGATGAACACTTTGCCGATATGTACGTTCATCCCCAGGAAATTGACTACAACATAGAGACGCTTTTTGAATTAATTGATGCTTCGGGATTGGAGTTTATAGGTTTCTCGAATCCGAGTTTCTGGGATTTGGAGAGGCTTTTGAGCAAAGCACCAGAGTTAGTAGAACGGGCAAAAGAATTGAGCGATCGCCAGCTTTATCGCCTGATAGAATTACTAGATCCAGAAGTAACTCATTACGAGTTTTTCCTTGGTCGTCCTCCCTTAGTTAAAACTGACTGGTCAGACGACAAAGCTTTATTAGCAGCGATTCCCGAACTTAATCCTTGTATTGAAGGATTTCCCAGTCAATGCTTCTTTAACTACAATTACCAGATTGTTAATTTATCTGAACCAGAGTTTGAATTTATGCAAAAGTGTGATGCGAATTCAACGGTTGCAGAGATTTTGGCTGATGTGCAACTAGGATTAGATGAAGTAAGAAAACTTCTTCAGCAGCAACTGATATTATTAGCACCTGCTTAATCGGCCTCCAATTCAACACTGGCTTAATAAAAGCAATTTATACTTATGGTGATGAGCGATCGCCCATCACCACTTTTGGTAAATTAATGTAGATTAGGAAAGTGCCCAACAAACGGGTATTCTAAATCCCAAAAGTTGGAGTTTTCTGAAATTCAGCAGTGGTGCGCTGCTTAATGACAAGCCGCTACTCTCCGATTTCTGATTTGCGGTATGCCCATATACTCCTCAAGCACCAGTTGATTTTATTGACACCCAATTACTTCAAACACCAAGATGCTATGTAAAGACTTTGGAGGACAATAATCTACTCAAAAAAGCTGGAATTGGAAGAAAATTTGAATTTTTCGGCAGCGATAATTTTGATTATTCACCCACACAGTCTTTTACATCATCAGCCGCTCTCTCGCTTCTGGAAGCGCGATTTTACTGACTGTGTAACGTTGCCAAGAAGTTAATTGTTTTTTCCTAAAGTATTGTTACCGGATCGTGATATGATTCAGCTGACTGAATGTGCAGTCATCATAATTTAGCTGTACTGGTTTCAAGTCTCGTGAGCTTGTCAGACGAATCAATTGCGCCCACTCCGACAACGCAACAAGATGCTAAAACTGATTCTGGAGACACAGAATCAGGTAACTCTATGCAAGAGTTTTATCAACTCTTCCAGCGATTGTTGGTAATCACGCTTGTCTTGACGGGGGTTATTTTTATCTCTGTGTGGATTTTTTATTCCTTAAACATTGCCCTAAATTATTTAATTGGGGCGTGTACAGGTGTGGTTTACTTAAAAATGTTGGCTAGAGATGTTGAGCAGCTCGGTAGTGAGAAAGCCAGTCTGAGCAAAACTCGTTTTGCTCTGTTTATTGGAGTCATGATCGTAGCAACTCAATGGCGTGAGCTACAGATTTTGCCCATATTTTTGGGATTTCTAACTTACAAAGCCACGCTCCTCGTCTATATGGTGCAAATTGCGTTCCTTCCTGATTCTTAAAAAGTTCAGGCTCACAAAGATAGTAATCCCATCCTCGCTCGTTGGGGAAAATGCTTGAAGAATGCAAATGCTTAGTGTCTTAAACGCCTTTAATTCTTTTCCCCTCGCCGAATTAGAAGTAGGTCATCATTTCTACTGGCAGTTGGGCAATCTTAAAATTCATGGGCAAGTTTTTCTCACCTCATGGTTTGTGATTAGCATTTTAGTAGTGGCTTCAATAGCTGCTACTCGCAACGCACAAAGAATTCCCAAGGGCATCCAGAATTTGATGGAATACGCCTTAGAATTTATTCGTGATTTGGCCAAAAACCAACTTGGTGAGAAAGAGTACCGCCCTTGGGTGCCATTTATTGGCACATTGTTCTTGTTTATTTTCGTATCGAACTGGTCAGGTGCGCTAATTCCCTGGAAGCTCATCAAGCTACCTTCGGGCGAATTGGCAGCTCCCACCAATGACATCAATACGACTGTTGCATTAGCACTGCTAACATCCTTAGCGTACTTTTATGCGGGTTTTAGCAAACGGGGTTTAGGCTACTTTAAGAAATATATAGAGCCAACACCTGTTTTGTTGCCGATCGCAATCTTAGAAGATTTCACCAAGCCCCTCTCCCTAAGCTTCCGGCTATTTGGTAATATTTTGGCGGATGAATTGGTAGTCGCGGTGTTGGTGCTGCTAGTTCCTCTATTTGTACCTCTGCCTGTAATGGCCTTGGGTTTATTTACCAGTGCTATTCAAGCCCTGGTTTTCGCCACCCTAGCCGGAGCATACATTCATGAGGCAATGGAGGGACATGGCGGAGAAGAACATGAGGAGCATTAAACTTCTCAGTTGATAGCACAGTTCCAAGAGCATATTTGCTCAAAACATCGCAAAGCGCGATCTAAAGAACTCATGTGCAGCGTGAAAACCACGTTTCTAGTCGTTAACGTACTTTTGTTAGTTTTGTAATCAAAGCAAGGAAAATCAACATGGATCCATTAGTTCAGGCTGCTTCAGTTCTCGCTGCTGCTTTAGCGATTGGTTTAGCTGCAATTGGCCCTGGTATCGGTCAAGGTAACGCTGCTGGACAAGCAGTAGAAGGTATTGCTCGTCAACCTGAAGCAGAAGGAAAAATTCGCGGTACTCTGCTATTAACCTTGGCATTCATGGAATCCTTGACTATCTATGGTCTAGTAATTGCCCTGGTATTGCTGTTCGCTAACCCCTTCGGTTAATACCTGAAAATTTTTGTGAGTGTGGAGACGTGAATCATCACGCCTCTACAATCAAAACGTTTTGGGTATCTCAATAGTTATAATGTTCAGTTGACCCTTGTTGGCTATGGGTCTCTAAAATATGAAAGGTTGGATGACGTTGCTAGCCATGAAAACTGCTACTCCAGCCAAAGAGGAGACAAATGTTTGATTTCGATGCTACCTTGCCCTTCATGGCATTGCAATTCCTGCTATTAGCAGCTGTGTTGAATGCAATTTTCTATAAGCCACTGACCAAGGTACTAGACGATCGCGATAGTTACATCCGAACGAATACCCTTGAGGCGCGGGAGAGCTTGGCTAAAGCCGAGCGCTTGGCTACTGAATATGAGCAGCAACTCGCAGACGCTCGCAGACAATCGCAAGCTACTGTAGAAGCCGCTCAACTTGAAGCTAAGAAAATTACTGCCGAAAAAATTGCTGAAGCCCAAAAGGAAGCTCAGTCTCAACGAGAACAAGCTTCTGTTGAAATAGAGCAACAAAAACAACAAGCTTTTAGCACCTTAGAGCAACAAGTTGATGCTCTAAGTAGGCAGATTCTAGAAAAACTATTGGGGCCAACTCCAGTTAGATAAGCTAACGAGATTGGTTCTGTGTAAAGCATACGCGCAACTGGCCCCTAGTCCAGAGCGCAAAATTTAAGTGTCAAAAAAAGGCACTTTTTCCCTTCTTGGGAAAGATACTTAATTTCCTGACAGGGAAAAGATACTTAAATTTCCTTCCCTAGGGGAAAATACAACGTATTAGCAAGCGAGCAGCGCACTTGTAAATGGGTATCATGGGGACATTCTTATTACTTGCCGCAGAAGCGAACGCTGTTCACTCTGAATTGGCAGAAGGCGCAGCAGAAGGTGGTTTCGGTCTAAACCTAGACATTTTTGAAACCAATCTGATCAATCTAGCGATTCTGGTTGGCATACTATTCTACTTCGGACGTAAGGTTTTAAGCAATATCCTGAACGAGCGACAATCCAATATTGCCACCGCAATTCAGGAAGCAGAAGGGCGCTTAAAAGAGGCAAAGACTGCCCTTTCCCAAGCGCAAGAGCAGTTGAAGCAATCTCAAGCAGAAGCAGAACGTATCCGCCAATCGGCCGTAGAAAACGCCCAAAAAGCGAAAGAAGCCTTGTTAGCGAAAGCAGTGCAAGACGTAGAACGCTTGAAACAAACAGCAGCAGCAGATTTGAACACCGAAACCGAGCGAGCGATCGCTCAATTACGGCAACGAGTTGCTACGCTAGCATTGCAAAAAGTCGAATCACAACTTAAAGGCGGGATTGCCGACGATGCTCAACAAAGTTTAATTGATCGTAGCATCGCACAATTGGGAGGCAATGTATGACAAGTCAGGTAGCGGCAGCCGAAGTAGCCCAGCCTTATGCACAGGCGCTTTTGTCAATAGCGCAATCGAAAAATTTGACAGAAGAGTTCGGAGAAGATGCGCGGACTTTCCTGGGACTGCTCAGAGCAGACAAACAGCTACACAACTTCTTCAGCAACCCGTTTATTCAGGCTGAGAACAAAAAAGCTCTCATCAAACAAATACTCGGTGAAGGCTCTAACCCCTACTTACGCAACTTTTTGTTGATACTAGTAGACAAACGCCGCATTGCATTCTTGGAATCGATTTTTCAACAATATCTGGCGCTGTTGCGGCAGCTGAATCAAACCGTATTAGCGGAAGTAATTTCAGCCGTTCCCCTCACAGAAGCTCAACAGCAGGCAATCATCCAAAAGGTCATTGCCATCAGTAATGCTCGCCAGGTAGAACTAGAAACCAAGGTAGACAGTGAGTTAATTGGTGGTGTGATTATTAAAGTAGGTTCGCAGGTAATTGATGCCAGTATCCGGGGTCAGCTGCGTCGCCTTTCATTGCGCTTAACTAATAGCTAGAAGGTTAGGAGTTAGAGAGACGCGATTATACTCTTACGAGAAGCCGCTCTACGAGCGTCTACGCGTCTGTACAGGAGTTAGAAGTTAGGAGTTAGGTAAATAGTAATTTATTTTGACTTTTAACTTGTAATTTTTGCATTTTTAACTCATCACTCCTAACTCTTAACTCCTAACTGAATTAATTTTTCCGTCTCGAAAGCAAACAAGATAGACACATGAGCATATCAATTAGACCTGACGAAATTAGCAGCATTATCCAACAACAAATCGAGCAATACGATCAAGAGGTCAAAGTTGCTAACGTTGGTACTGTCCTACAAGTAGGTGACGGTATTGCCCGGATCTATGGTCTGGAAAAGGCTATGGCTGGGGAACTCTTAGAATTTGAAGATGGCACAATTGGCATCGCCCAAAACTTAGAAGAAGACAACGTGGGCGCGGTGTTGATGGGTGAAGGGCTGGAAATTCAAGAAGGTAGTTCTGTAACCGCTACTGGTAGAATTGCTCAGATTCCAGTCGGAGAAGCCTTAATTGGAAGAGTTGTAGACGCTTTAGGTCGTCCCATTGATGGTAAGGGAGACATCAAATCCTCAGAAAGCCGTTTGATTGAATCTCCAGCGCCTGGTATCATTGCTCGTCGATCTGTACACGAACCCATGCAAACGGGGATTACAGCTATTGACTCAATGATTCCCATCGGTCGCGGTCAACGGGAATTGATTATTGGCGATCGCCAAACCGGTAAAACTGCGATCGCGATCGACACAATCATCAACCAAAAAGAAGAAGATGTAATTTGTGTATACGTTGCGATCGGTCAAAAAGCTTCTACCGTAGCTAACGTGGTGCAGACATTGCAAGAAAAAGGCGCAATGGATTACACCATCGTTGTCGCAGCTAGTGCCAGTGAACCAGCAACACTACAATACCTAGCTCCTTACACAGGCGCAACTATTGCTGAGTACTTTATGTACAAAGGCAAAGCTACCCTGGTAATTTACGACGATCTCTCCAAGCAAGCCCAAGCTTATCGCCAAATGTCCCTGTTGCTGCGTCGTCCACCCGGACGCGAAGCTTACCCCGGAGATGTATTCTACATTCACTCTCGCTTGTTAGAAAGAGCCGCAAAGCTAAGTGATGAATTAGGTAAAGGCAGTATGACCGCCCTACCAATCATCGAAACCCAAGCTGGTGACGTTTCGGCATACATCCCCACCAACGTAATTTCCATTACCGATGGTCAAATATTCCTATCTTCTGACTTGTTCAACGCTGGTATCCGTCCGGCTGTGAACCCCGGTATTTCAGTATCCCGCGTGGGTTCTGCGGCACAAACCAAGGCAATGAAAAAAGTTGCCGGTAAGATTAAATTGGAACTAGCCCAATTTGACGACTTGCAAGCCTTCGCTCAATTTGCTTCTGACTTAGATAAAGCCACTCAAGACCAGTTGGCACGTGGTCAACGGTTGCGCGAACTTCTCAAGCAGCCACAAAATTCGCCACTCTCGGTATACGAGCAAGTAGCAATTTTATACGCTGGTATTAATGGTTACTTAGATGACGTTCCTGTAGATAAAGTCACCAGCTTTACCCAAGGTCTGCGGGAGTACTTAAAGACTGGTAAAACACAGTATGCCGAAGGAGTAAGAACCTCCAAAGCACTAGGTGATGCAGAAGAAGCTGCTTTGAAGGAAGCACTTACCGAATACAAGAAGACCTTCAAAGCAGCAGCGTAATTACAGTGCTGAGTGCTGAGTGCCGAGTGCTGAGTAGCTATAAGTGTTGAGTTGAAGAAAGTTTTTCATTCAAAACTCAAAATTTCAAACTCAGAACTCAGGACTCAGACCTCAGAACTCAGAACTCAGGACTCAGAACTTAAAGTTATGGCCAATCTAAAAGCAATACGCGATCGCATTCAGTCGGTCAAAAACACCAAAAAAATCACAGAAGCCATGCGTCTCGTAGCTGCGGCTAGAGTGCGTCGGGCGCAAGAACAAGTACTAGCGACTCGCCCCTTTGCCGATCGCTTGGCACAAGTATTATATGGTTTACAAAGCCGTCTGCGCTTTGAAGAAGCAAACCTGCCACTGCTGAGAAAAAGAGAAGTTAAGTCAGTCGGGCTATTGGTAATTTCAGGCGATCGCGGTCTATGCGGCGGCTACAATAATAACGTTATCCGTCGTGCAGAAAATCGCGCCAAGGAAATCAAAGCAGAAGGTTTAAACTATCAATTTGTACTCGTCGGACGCAAATCTACGCAGTACTTTCAACGCCGCGATCAGCCCATTGATGCTACCTACAGTGGCTTAGAGCAAATTCCTACCGCAGCAGAAGCTAATCAGATTGCTGATCAACTACTTTCCTTGTTCCTTTCGGAAGAAGTAGACCGCATCGAATTAATCTACACCAGATTCCTTTCCTTGGTTAGCTCCCGTCCTGTGGTGCAAACCTTACTGCCCCTCGATCCGCAAGGTCTAGAAGCAGCCGATGATGAAATCTTCCGCTTGACAACCCGTGGCGGTAAATTTGAAGTCGAACGGGAGAAAGTGGCTAGCCAAGTCCGCCCGTTGGCTCCTGACATGATTTTCGAGCAAGATCCAGTACAGATTCTCGATTCTTTGTTGCCCCTGTATCTGAGTAACCAGCTATTGCGGGCGCTGCAAGAATCTGCGGCTAGTGAACTAGCAGCGCGGATGACAGCTATGAGTAATGCCAGTGAAAATGCGGGTGAATTGATTAATACCCTCACGCTGTCTTACAACAAAGCTCGACAAGCTGCAATTACTCAAGAACTCCTTGAGGTTGTAGGTGGTGCTGAAGCACTAACTTAGAAAAATACTTGTTGTGGATTGTGACAAATAGCCAATCGTTAATGGTCTTTCAATTAGCGATTGGCTATTTTGCGTAATTGCAGCCATATAGAAGACTCATATTTGATTTCTGAAAACATTCGGTATACAACTCAAAGAGGCTTCTTGCCTATTGCCTCCTACGCAAACAATTATGGCTACGCCACGCTGCGCGAACAGAAATCAAAGCGGATTGCTATATCCTAACTTTGATAATTATGAATTACGAATTACGAATTCAAGAATCGCGTACTATAATTGAAGTATGAAGCGCATGGGTCCGTCACGGTTTCGACAGGTTGGCGAACGCTGCTCTGTGATTCAGGTCGAGAGTGAGTCTCCTCTCGGAAATCAAAGGCTCAAACAAAAAGTAAATGCGAATAACATCGTTAACTTTGCTCGTAAGGATGCTCTAGTAGCTGCCTAAACACCTCTTATAGGTTCGAGCGTCTTTAGTTTGACTCCGTTAAGGACTGAAGACCAAACCCCAACGGATGCTCTAGTAAGCGTTCTCTGGTTGGCTTGCTAGCTAAGATTAAATCAGAGAATCCTACGTTCGGGATAATGAACGATTCCCGCCTTGAGGGTCAGAAAGGCTAAACCTGTGAATGAGCGGGGGGTCAATACCCAATTTGGACAGCAGTTCGACTCTGCTCGGATCCACTAAGAATAAATAACAAGTCCACCTGATAATTTGATATCAAGGTGGATTTTGTTTTGTGCTGTCTGAATATATTAAATCAATAGACAGAATTGAGCCAAGAAAGGAACCAATTCAAAATCAAAATCAAAAATTAGTGGACTTTTAGCATTTCCCGATCAAAAGATGTTCATTTTCTCATACTTAAATTATTTAGCACTTCTGTGTACCTGAGCTACATCACCATCAACGTGCTAATTTTTACTAAAGTTTATTCAGGCTATTAAAATCTTCTTGGTCTGCATAATCAAAGTTCAAAGCAAAAGTTCGACATTCTAAATCCTTCCTTTGCTAATTGCTGCAAAATCTTGGTCGGTGATTTAATCCCTAACAGAGCCCCTGCTACAAAAGTATGTCATAGCAGCCTTCGACTTTGGCAGAAACGTCAAAGCGATCGCCTCTTAAGTTTTGCTATTACTATCATTGTAGTCAAAATCTGCGATCGCCTACCAATCCTGGCCCAACTTTTGCATTGAAGAAGTTACTAAGAGCCACGAGAAGCTTTAATTATTCTGTTCTTGAGGTTGTTTGCGTGCGGTTCCAAACCTTCTTCCTCTTTGTTTAAGTACCCGTCGTAATCGATCTGCACTCAAGCTTACCTGACGTTCAGATGCCAGTTTTTTCGCTAATTGTTTAGAGTTATAGGTCTGTGACTCTTGAGCTAAACAATTTTCTAGATAAACCAAATCTGATTCTGAATATCGAGGTTTTCCACCTCGACCAGGAGCATCCCACAGACCTGCTAAACCCATCTTTTCCCAACGATGAAGCGTTTGACGTACTGTTGAAATTGCCCAGTTCAAACCTTTAGCAATTTGCTCATTTTTTAAGCCACGATTATTTAGCAGTAAGACTTGAGCCCGATCCTTGGTGCGTTGAGGAGCATCTTTGGCTTTTCTTAACTCTTCTAAAGTCAGCTTTTCTTGCTCAGTTAGAAAGACTTTTAATCGGCATCCCATAATTAATAACCTTTTACACAGTTAATTGTTGCCACTTTTATTAAAAACTTGTTAGCTTCGTTCTGATTAATGTCTAAAGTCGATAATAAAGGACTGTATCATTAAACTTCTTAAATTATTTCTATGATGACGGTGATTCATCGAAACTTTAAAAATAATTTTTACGCCATTTACCATTGGGATGGGCAGAAAAACATATATATAGAAGCCTTCATCCTTTTTATTTAACTCATCTCTGGAAATTTCTCTTAACTATCTCCAAAAAATATTTATTTTCTCGACTTTACATAAACTTTATATTTCATATAACGATATTATTGCTTTAAACAAAAATATATTCAATCCCTACTGGAGAGAGAAAAAAATCGTGTTAACTTTCCTATTTTCCCTACCTTTCCTACCTTTCCTACCTTTCCTACTTATTTGTAAGATAGAGTATTAAAAAGCTAACTTTTAATCCATTCTCTTTAAGTCAATTATTTTACGCCATATTTACGCCATAATTACAGAGTTTGTTTATAAAGCCTAGTCTATTTTGTCATTGTATATACCACTCTCAAAAGAAAAAACCTTTATTTATCAACTTCCTTGTGCAGCCAGTCAAGAGGCAAAAGGCAATTGAAGAGCAAGCTTTTTGAGTTGTACTGAGTTTCAGATAATAGTACTAAATGTATGATAAGAGTTCTAGTTTTTTCAGTTTTTATTGTCAAATAATCTAAAGAAAATGATATTTTTAAATTAGAATAAAATTAAATAAATAGCAAAATAAAATACTAAGTATATTTTTGAGAGTAAATTAATATTGAGTATATTTTTTGAGTCATGTTTTTTGCTAAAAAACAGCAATAATTGATACAAGTTAAATTTTTCAAAAACTGATATTCATTACAACTTAAACAAAAAATAATAGAGAGAATGGGGGCAGAAGAAAAACCTGTTAATTTGCGCTCGGAGACGAATAATGGTAGCGATCGCAGAGAACGTTCAACATCGGCTAACTATACAAACTGTAGAAATTGCCCCTAACACAACGGCGATTCGCTCTCTTGATTGGGACCGCGATCGCTTCGATATCGAATTCGGACTGCAAAACGGCACAACCTACAATTCATATTTAATTAGGGGCGAACAAACAGTTTTGATTGATACTTCTCACCAGAAGTTTCGCGATCTGTATTTAGAGACTCTAAAAGGTCTTGTTAACCCCAAAACAATTGATTACATAATTGTCAGTCACACAGAGCCAGACCATAGCGGCTTAGTAGAAGATGTCCTGCAATTAGCTCCTAGAGCCACCGTCTTAGCCTCAAAAGTTGCGCTACAGTTTTTGGAAGGCTTAGTACACGATCCATTTTCTAAGCGGGTTGTCAAAACTGGCGATCGCATAGATATCGGCAAAGGACATGAAATGGAATTCGTGAGTGCGCCTAACCTGCACTGGCCGGATACAATCTTTAGCTTTGACCGCAAAACCCAAATTCTCTACACCTGTGATGCTTTTGGGATGCACTTTTGTGACGATCGCACCTTTGACGAAGATTTAGAAGCGATCGAAGCTGACTTTAGATTTTACTACGACTGCTTGATGGGTCCTAATGCTCGTTCCCTGCTGAATGCCATGAAGCGGATGGGCGATCTAGGAAAGATTAATATAATAGCCAATGGTCACGGTCCTTTATTATACCACCATCTAGATGTTCTAACTGGGTGCTACGAAAATTGGAGCCAGAGACAAGCTAAAGCAGAAACCACAGTAGGCTTGTTTTTTGTCTCAGATTACGGTTATGGCGAGCGCCTTGGTCACGCAATTGCCGAAGGTATCCTGAAAACTGGGGTTGGAGTAGAAGTACTAGATTTAAGTACTGCTGAGAGCCAAGAAATTCAAGAACTAGCTGGTAGAGCAGCTGGCATCATTATTGGTATGCCCCCAAGTACCGCTGCCGCCGCCCAAGCTAGTATCAGCTCAGTGCTAGCTGTCGCCAAAAACAAGCAATTTGTTGGGCTATTTGAATGTTACGGTGGGGATGATGAACCCATTGATACACTCCGCAGAAAATTTATCGATTCTGGCATCAAAGAAGCCTTCCCAGCCATTCGAATTAGAGAGGCTCCCACCGCATCAACATTCCAGTTGTGTGAAGAAGCAGGTAAAGACTTGGGACAATTGCTGGTGCGCGATCGCAACATCAAGCAAATCAAGTCTCTTGATGTCAACATGGAAAAAGCGCTGGGTCGCATTAGTAGTGGACTGTATATAGTCACCACTAAAAAAGATAATGCCTCAAGTGCAATGCTGGCATCCTGGGTAACGCAAGCGAGTTTGCAACCATTAGGATTAACAATTGCCGTTGCGAAAGACCGCGCCATTGATTCCTTAATGCAAGTAGGCGATCGCTTCGTCCTCAACGTTTTGGAAGAAGGCAATTATCAAGAATTGAAAAAGCATTTTCTCAAGCGTTTGCATCCAGGTGCTGACCGCTTTGCAGGAGTGAAAACTCAAACCGCGAAAAACGGTTCTCCGATTCTAACTGATGCTTTGGCATACATGGAATGTGAAATACAGAGCAGCATGGAATGCAGCGACCACTGGATTTTATACTGCACAGTCCAAGAAGGTCGTGTCTCTAAAAACGATGGATTGACAGCCGTTCGCCATCGCAAAGTAGGTAATTACTACTAAGAAATAGGGAAGAGGTAATAGGTGACAGGGGACAGAAAAGAAAACTATCCCCTGTTTCCTATGATCCATACCCTATTTCCTGTTCCCTATTCCTTATTCCCCAACTTTAACCAACAGCTATGACCAATTCCAAGCCACGCGACGTACAAGTTCTACCAATTGCTACAAATACTAAGGCGATCAGAGCACGTAGTTGGTCACGTCTGCGGTTTGAAATTGAATATGCACTTGAAAGAGGTACTACCTCCAATTGCTATTTAATTGAAGCTGATAAAACCGCACTTATCGATCCACCGCCAGAAAGCTTTACCGAAATTTATTTAGAGGCATTGCGGCAGACTTTAGATTTACAAAGTTTGGATTATATAATCCTGGGTCATTTTAGTCCCAATCGAGTTGCAACCCTCAAAGCAATTTTAGAACTGGCACCACAGGTAACTTTTGTCTGTTCTCTTCCCGGTGCGAACAATTTGCGTGCTGCTTTCCTAGAGCAAGATTTGAAAGTCTTGGTAATGCGGGGGAAAGAAACTCTGGATTTAGGCAAAGGTCATGTTTTGAAATTCCTGCCCACTCCCAGTCCGCGTTGGCCAGAAGGACTTTGTACCTACGATCGGCAAACCCAAATTCTCTACACAGATAAGTTATTTGCAACTCATCTCTGTGGTGATGAAGTGTTTGATGATAATTGGGAAGCGCTTAAAGAAGACCAGCGTTACTACTTTAACTGCCTGATGGCTCCCCAAACTCCTCATGTGCAAGCAGCTTTGGAGAAAATATCAGATTTGCAGGTGAGAATGTATGCTGTAGGTCATGGACCTTTAGTACGCACCAGCTTAATCGAACTCACCAAAGCTTATGGAGAGTGGAGCCGTTCTCATAACGATCGCGAGATTTCCGTTGCCCTACTTTACGCTTCAGCTTACGGCAATACGGCGACTTTAGCACAAGCGATCGCTCTGGGATTAACTAAAGGTGGAGTTGCAGTCAAATCAATTAACTGCGAATTTGCCACCCCTGATGAAATTCGCATCAACTTAGCACAGTCAGAAGGTTTTATCATCGGTTCTCCTACCATCGGTGGTCATGCGCCGACTCCCATTCATACTGCTTTAGGGATTGTGATCTCAAGCGGTGACAACAGCAAACTCGCTGGAGTCTTTGGTTCTTATGGCTGGAGTGGCGAAGCTTTTGACTTAATAGAAGGTAAACTCCGGGATTCTGGATACCGTTTTGGCTTTGACACATTGAAGGTCAAGTTTAAACCTGATGATGTCACTCTCAAGTTCTGTGAAGAACTAGGTACAGACTTTGCCCAAGCACTGAAAAAAGCTAAAAAGGTACGTGTACCACAACAAGCCGCTACTCCAGTAGAACAGGCTGTTGGTCGCATTGTTGGTTCTGTATGCGTGGTGACAGCGAAACAAGGAGAAGTGTCTACCGCAATGTTAGGCGCTTGGGTTTCTCAAGCTACCTTTAACCCACCGGGAATAACCGTGGCGATCGCCAAAGAGCGAGCGATCGAATCTTTGATGTATCCAGGCGGTAAATTTGCCTTAAATATTCTACCTGAAGGCAATCATCAAGACTACATGAAGCATTTCCGTAAATCTTTCGCGCCCGGGGAAGATCGATTTGCTAACTTTAGTACAGCAGTTGCGGATAACGGCTGTACCGTTCTTACTGATGCATTGGCATATTTAGAATGCTCAGTCAATCAACGTCTGGAATGCGGCGATCATTGGGTTGTATATGCAACTGTGGACGAAGGTAAATTACTCAAACCTGATGCTGTTACTGCCATCAACCATCGCAAAACTGGCACTCATTATTAGATAGTAAGAAATCTAACTTGATGAAATCGCCTTAGCTCGAATATAGCCAAGGCATTTTATGACAAAAATTCTCTTTTTTTGTGGGATGGGCATCTTGCTCATCCCAGTTTTTTGTCGAGATGTAGAGTCCGCCCAAGTAATACCAATTCAAAATTCAAAATTAAGAAAGCCTGATTTAATCTGGGTTTCCTTGTTTTGTATCTGTCACATTCTTTTTTAAAATTGGTATAAATTTTAGTTATCTGCCTCAAGATAGATGTTCGGGGTTTTTAAGTTTTAGATTATACACAAGATACTTTTGTATTACAAAACCATATATTGTTTTAAAGGGACTCCGACAATACTCTAATGATTTCTGAAATGAAGAACCACTGGCTACGAAAGATCGCTCAGTGCAGCTGACAAAACCCGTGTTGTTGACGTATTAACTAGCTTACGTCCAACAGTAAGAGCATCGAATCAAAGGTTGTTTCTGTCAGGCGGCGATATTGTCCATTCCCTGCGAATGGAAGGGGTAGTGTTGGAATTGGACGATGTGGTAGTACTTTTGGGCTTATGTCGTCTAATGGCGATCGGATTTCGCAGCGACGAAATTCGGCGGGTGGTAACGGTGGGATAAGAACAATTCAAAATCCATAATTTCAGAGGAATCAACAACAATGGCACCTAATCCAGCAGTTTTTAACCTCTCTGACCTCGACGGGAACAATGGTTTTGCGATCGCAGGCTCTAACTTAATCATCTCGCCTAGGTCAAACTTTAGCAGTGACGGAGACATCAACAGCGACGGTATCGACGACCTGATAATTGGTGGTGCTGACGAAAGCTACGTAGTGTTTGGCAACAGCAATGGCTTTGAAGCTAGCTTCAAACTCTCCGACCTCAACGGCAGCAACGGCTTCGTGATTAGCAGTGGCTATTTAGGCTACTCCGTCAGCATTCCCGGAGACATCAATGGTGATGGCATCGACGACCTAATTATCGGGGCACCAGGTGCCTCTCCCAACGGCAAGATTAATGCTGGGAAAAGCTACGTGGTCTTTGGCAACAGCAATGGCTTTGGAGCCAGCCTCAATCTCTCTTCTCTGGACGGCAGCAACGGCTTCGTAATCAACGGCATTGATCGGCTTAACTACTCAGACTCCCTTGTAAGCAGTGCCGGAGACATCAATGGTGATGGCTTAGACGACCTAATTATCGGGGTAGCTGGTGCCTCTCCCAACGGCAAGTTTTCTGCTGGGAAAAGCTACGTGGTCTTTGGGAGTGACAGAGGCTTGGAAGCTAGCCTTAATCTCTCCGACCTCAACGGCAGCAACGGCTTCGTGATTAACGGCATTGATGAGGGTGACGGCTCCGGCTCCCCCGTTAGCAGTGCCGGGGACTTCAACGGTGACGGCTTCAACGACCTAATTATCGCGGCATCTGGTGCCGACCCCAACGGCAAGTTTTCTGCTGGGGAGAGCTACGTGGTCTTTGGCAGCGGCAGCGGCTTTGGAGCTAGCTTCAATCTCTCCGACCTCAACGGCAGCAACGGCTTCGTGATTAACGGCATTGATGAGCGTAACTACTCAGGAAACTCCGTCAGCAGTGTAGGAGACTTCAACGGTGACGGCTTCGACGACCTGATTATCGGGGCAAGTAGTGCCGGCAAATTCGGTGCTGGGCAGAGCTACGTCGTGTTTGGGAGTGACAGAGGTTTGGGAGCTAGCCTTAATCTCTCCGACCTCAATGGCAGCAACGGCTTCGTGATTAACGGCATTGATGAGGGTGACAACTCAGGCATATCTGTTAGCAATGCGGGGGACTTCAACGGTGACGGCTTCGACGACCTAATTATCGGGGCACAACTTGCCTCCCCCAACGGCAAATTCGCTGCTGGGGAAAGCTACGTGGTGTTTGGCAGCAGCAGCGGCTTTGGAGCTAGCTTCAATCTCTCCGACCTCAACGGCAGCAACGGCTTCGCGATCAACGGCATTGATGTAAATGATCGTTCAGGCTACTCCGTCAGCGGTGTAGGGGATATCAACGGCGATGGCTTTGACGACCTGAGTCTCGGGGCAACTTTTTACTCACGCGTCCAAACCTCTAGGGAGAGATACATCATTTTTGGCTTTGCTACTACTACAGCTCCTAATCAACCTCCAGTCGCAGTTACCGACACTGCGACCACGAACGAAGACACTGCCGTTAACATTTCAGTTTTAACCAATGATAGTGACCCAGATAGCAACCCCTTAACAGTGACAAATGTCAACGGGAGTGCGGTGACTGTTGGCATCCCTGTTACCTTGAGTTCCAGTGCTTTATTAACTCTCAATGCTGATGGCACTTTCACCTACGACCCCAACGCTCAATTTGAAACTTTAGCTGTGGGTCAAACTGGCAGCGATAGCTTCACCTACACAGTTAGCGATGGCAGCTTTACCAGTACAGTTGGCGTTAACCTGACCATCAATGGGGTGAATGATCCACCTAGGCTTGCCTCTGTTTTCAATCTCTCTAACCTCAATGGCAGTAACGGCTTTGCGATTAACGGCATTGATGAGGGTGACGGCTCAGGCTCCCCCGTTAGCAGTGCCAGGGACTTCAACGGTGACGGCTTCGACGACCTAATTATCGGGGCAAGTAATGCCGACCCCAACGGTCAGTTAAATGCTGGGGAGAGCTACGTAGTGTTTGGCAGCAGTAGTGCCTTTGGAACTAGCTTCACCCTCTCGTCCCTAGACGGCAGCAACGGCTTCGTGCTCAACGGCATTGATGAGTTTGACTTCTCAGGCTCCACCGTTAGCAGTGCTGGGGATATTAACGGTGACGGCTTCGATGACCTGATTATTGGGGCACCTTTTGCCTCCTCCAACGGTAAAGACCTTGCCGGAGAAAGTTACGTAGTGTTTGGCAGCAGCAGTGGCTTTGGAGCTAGCCTTAATCTTTCGTCTCTGGACGGCAGTAACGGCTTTGTGCTCAACGGCATTGATGCGTCTGACTTCTCAAGCGGCTCCGTTAACAGTGTCGGCGACATTAACGGTGACGGCTTCGATGACTTGATTATTGGCGCACCTACTGCCTCCCCTAACGGTAAAGAACGTGCTGGGGAAAGTTACGTAGTGTTTGGCGGTAGTAGCTTTGGAGCTAGCCTTAACCTCTCCAACCTCAATGGCAGCAACGGCTTCGTGATTAACGGCATTGATGAGGGTGACAACTCAGGCTCCTCCGTTAGCAGTGTAGGGGACATTAACGGTGACGGCTTCGATGACCTGATTATCGGAGCACCTTCTGCCTCCTTTGATAATGGGGAGAGCTACGTAGTGTTTGGCAGCAGTAGTGGCTTTGGAGCTAACCTCAACCTCTCCGACCTCAACGGCAGCAACGGCTTCACGATCAACGGCATTGATGTGAATTACCGTTCAGGCTCCTCCGTTAGCAATGCCGGAGACTTCAATGGTGATGGCTTCGATGACTTGATTATCGGGGTAAGCAATTACTCCCGCTACGCCAAACCTGAGTACGGAGAAAGCTACGTGGTCTTTGGCAGCGGCAGCGGCTTTGGAACTAGCCTTAACCTCTCCGACCTCAATGGCAGCAACGGCTTCGCTATCAAAGGCATTGATGAGGGTGACAACTCAGGCTCCTCCGTTAGCAGTGCCGGGGATTTCAACGGTGACGGCTTCGATGACTTGATTATTGGGGCAGCTTTTGGCGACCCCAATGGCAAGTTAAATGCTGGGGAGAGCTACTTACTGTTTGGTAGCAGTAGCGGCTTTGGAGCTAGTTTCAATCTCTCCGACCTCAACGGCAGCAATGGCTTCGCTATCAAAGGCATTGATGAGCGTGACTACTCTGGCTCCTCTGTCAGTAGTGCTGGAGACATCAATGGTGACGGCTTTGATGACCTAATTATCGGGGCACCAAATAACTCCCGCTTTGCAACTGGAGCCGGGGAGAGTTACGTCATCTTTGGCTTTGCGACTAAGATTACCACTGTCACTGAGGAAGATACTGCCGTTAACATCCTTGCTAGCACCATTCTAAATAGATATTCTGATGTTGATGGCGATACCTTAAGTATCACTGGCTTTACTAACCCTGCCAACGGCACACTGGCTTTCAACGACAACGGCACTGTTGGCAATCCCAACGACGACTATTTTGTTTACACCCCTAATGCCAACTATAACGATACTGACAGCTTTACTTACACTATTAATGACAGCAATGGCGGTAGCATTACTGGTACTTTTAACCTGACTATCAACCCAGTTAACGATGCACCTATTACAGTGAATGATACTGTTACAGATGCGAAAAATACTGCTGTGAGTATTGAAGCAAAAACCCTGTTGGCTAACGATCGCGACATCGATAGCACCAACCTCAGCATCACTGGTGTCAGCGCTGCAACTCACGGTACTGCGGTGCTGAAAAATAACGGCACTCCCAGCAACTCGGCAGATGATTTTATCGTGTTTACACCAACTTGCGGGTTTAGCGGTGCGGCTAGCTTTAACTACACTATCACTGATGGCCAACTCACCAGCACTGCGAAGGTTACTATCCAAGTGGGCGATCGCTTTTTTGGTGACAACGGCAACGATGTACTCCACGGCACTCCCGGTAATGACTACCTCAATGGTGGTAATGGCAAAGACATCCTCTACGGTGGTAATGGCAAAGATACCCTCTCTGGCGGCAATGGTAACGACCTTTTATCTGGTGGTCTTGGTAGTGATATCCTCACGGGTGGCAATGGTGATGATAAATTTGTCTTCGCTGCTGGAGAAGGTAATGGTATTATTACCGACTTCTGCAAGGGCAACGATTTAATTGGCTTGTCTAATGGTCTGACCTTTAGCCAACTGAGTTTCTGTGGTAACAATATTATCGTGACTACTACTGATGAAATCTTGGCAACGCTGACTGGTATTAACACTAATACCCTGATTGCCTCTAATTTCACAATCGTCTAATATCCAAGTCGGGGAGCGAGGTTTTGCTCCTCTAAAAAACCAATAATTATCTATAGAATCAGCCCTTTCGTCAAACTAATTGTAATCACAAGTCTTTTGGAAGTCATAAGTCATAATAGGCTACCGAGTTAAGATTCTGGATGGCAATGCGATCGCAGACACAAATCTTTGCAACAGATGAATCAGCTATAGGGAGGTACATCTGTTGCACTAATTTCGTGAAATGGTAGGACTTTTCACGCTATGTAGAATTAGAAAAATGATGTGTGCAATTTCAGTATTAAAGCGGAAACAACATCAATTTACTTGATGAAATTCCGCAATTGCCACCAGGACAATTTCAAAACCGCAGTGTAGTCTTTAACTAGAAAAACAGTATTAGGCAATTGCTAGACAAAATGCCGACTATGGCCGCTAAACTTTTATAATATTTGTTGTTCTTATGACTCCAAAACACACCAAAATTAAATTTCCACTTTGGCAGTATCTGAACCAGCCTTTATTTAGTCACGATACTAAATTAGTATTGAATCCCCAACGCTTTGCATTGATCTGGCGGCTTCGACTTCTAGAACGCTGTTGGGCTAAAGAATGTGATGCCAAAGGACCCCAACAGCATTAGCTACCTGAAAAGCCTCAAACTAAGCCTCGTCTACAGAACGAGGCTTTTTGCCGTCAAGTAAAGCACTGACAGTCATATCTCCCATAACATTAATCGCGGTGCGGCAGCGATCCAAAAACCAGTCTATGGTAACCAGCAAAGCAATGTACTGGGTAGGTAAGCCTACAGAAGTGAACACTAGTGTCATTGTTACTAGTCCAGCATTAGGAATATTCGCCGCACCTACAGATGCAAAAATCGAGGTCAGAATGACAATTAACTGCTGTCCTAGAGTCAGATGTTGCCCAATTAGTTGGGAAATATACAACGCAGACATTGCTTCATAAAGGGCAGTGCCATCATTATTAAAATTTGCCCCGACTAATGCCCCCAAAGCAGCAGAAGATTCTCTTAAACCAACTTTTGTTTGCAAAACCTCAAAAGTTACGGGCATTGCCGCCGCAGAGGAAGAAGTTGAAAAAGCTGTTAAAAAGGCATCAGATCCGCCAGCTAGGAATTTTAGCGGGGGTACCCAAGAACCAAATTTTACTCTAGTAAGGTAATAGCACGCCTGCAATGCCAATGCTAACAGCACCGCCAGAATAAATGCACCCAAAGATTTAAACGGTGTAAATCCCTGCATAGCAACTGTTTTAGCAACAATCCCAAAAACGGCGAAAGGCACTAAGGCTATTACCCAGTTGAGGACGCGGACTACCGCTTCGAATAAAATCCCGATGACATCTTCTATTGGTTGGTATCCTTTTTTCCCTTGGGCAATTTGTTCAGATTTTAATCCCCGCAGGACGATGCCAAAACTTAGGGCAATAACAATTAGTTGAATAACATTATTATCAACTAATGGCTTGAGGACAGCTTCCGGTACAGCATCTTTGAGTATTCCCCAAGGGTCAAGACTCTGAGTAGTTATTTGTGTAGTTGTTGAGGTAGCTACATTGCCCCAAGTTCCTGGACGCAGCACATTTGCTACGAAAAGTCCTACTAAAATAGCTACTGTAGTGTTAGTCAAAAGTAGCACCGCCAGCCGCCGTCCGGCTGTACCGGGGATATTGGTAGTCATTAAGGTATGCAGCACCGCTACCAGAATTAGAGGCGTAGCTAGGGCGCGGAGAGCCTTTAGCACCAACTCAGCCGGAATTGCTAAATTGTTAATTAAAGTGGCATTGCTGGGATTGGGATTTCCCGCACCAAGGGCAATTCCAACGCTGACTGCGGCTACTAAGGCGATGAGAATTTGCAATGTGAGAGGGATACGCTGCCACCAAGGGCTAGCTTTGGTTTCAGGCGAAGTAGTACTCTCTGTTTCACTCATTAGTTAGATGCTGATGAACTGCTGTAACTATTAAAACAACACTGATGACAGTGACAATTTCGGAAAAAGAACAGCTTTAATTTTAGGTAAAAACTGCTAATGTAATATTCCGTTGCTTTGCAAAATCCGGCTTGAAAGGGTATACCACAAGGTAGGCCCCTAAAGATATTTTGGCTTGTGGTTGGAGATGCTTATGTCCTTTGTGCCTTTACATATTCACAGTGACTACAGTCTATTAGATGGGGCAAGTCAGCTACCAGAGTTGGTAGATCAAGCGATCGCACTGGGGATGAAAGCGATCGCCCTTACCGATCATGGTGTCATGTATGGAGCCGTTGAACTGATCAAAATCTGCCGTAGTCAAAATATTAAGCCGATTATCGGCAATGAAATGTATGTAATTAATGGTGATATCGAGAAACAAGAACGTCGCCCCAAATATCATCAAGTCGTTTTAGCTAAAAATACCAAAGGTTACAAAAATTTAGTCAAATTAACTACAATTTCTCATCTTCAAGGTGTTCAAGGCAAAGGAATCTTTTCACGTCCTTGTATTAATAAAGATTTACTAAAACAATACCATGAAGGCTTGATTGTCACCAGTGCTTGCTTGGGTGGAGAAGTTCCCCAAGCGATTCTCAGTAATAGACCAGATGCAGCCCGGAAAGTTGCACAGTGGTATAAAGATGTATTTGGTGATGATTATTATCTAGAAATTCAAGACCACGGCTCCCAAGAAGACCGAATAGTGAATGTTGAAATAGTTAAAATTGCTAGAGAACTAGGCATTAAAATTATTGCTACTAATGATTCACATTTTATTTCTTGTTTCGACGTTGAAGCCCACGACGCTTTGCTATGTATTCAAACTGGCAAGCTAATTATTGAAGATAAGCGGATGCGTTATAGCGGCACAGAGTATCTCAAATCTGGTGAAGAGATGCGGCAGCTATTTCGTGACCATTTGCCGGATGATGTGATTTCTGAAGCTGTAGCCACTACTGAAGAAGTCGCTGATAAAGTCGAGCCTTACCATATCATGGGTGAGCCTCAGATACCTACACCCCCCATTCCCTCCGGTCATACTGCTGACACTTACGCCGAAGATGTTGCATGGAACGGACTTTTAGAACGATTAAATCGCAAATCTCGCCAGGAAGTTGATTCCGTCTATAAAGAAAGATTGGAATACGAACTGAAAATGATTCAGCAGATGGGTTTTTCCAAATACTTTTTAGTTGTATGGGACTACATTAAATTTGCTAGAGATAATAATATTCCTGTCGGGCCAGGTCGGGGTTCGGCGGCTGGTTCGTTAGTTGCTTATGCAATGCGAATTACTAATATTGATCCTGTGCATCATGGGCTACTATTTGAACGTTTTTTGAACCCCGAACGGAAATCCATGCCTGATATTGATACGGATTTCTGTATTGAACAACGGGATAAAGTTATTGAATATGTCACTGAGAAATACGGTGCAGATAGAGTTGCCCAAATCATTACTTTTAACCGTCTAACTTCTAAGGCAGTTTTGAAAGATGTCGCCAGAGTATTGAATATTCCCTACGGGGAAGCTGACAAAATGGCGAAATTAATTCCTGTAGTGCGAGGGAAACCAACAAAACTCAAGGTGATGGTTTCCGATAAAACTCCAGAACCAGAGTTTAAAGAAAAATATGATAAAGAACCCCATGTTCGCCATTGGCTTGATATGGCGATGCGAATTGAAGGAACTAACAAAACCTTTGGTGTTCATGCAGCCGGGGTGGTAATTTCAGACGAACCACTTGATGAAATTGTGCCGCTACAGAAAAATAATGATGGTTCTGTGATTACCCAGTATTTCATGGAAGATCTCGAATCAATGGGTTTGTTAAAAATGGATTTTCTGGGTTTGCGGAACCTGACGCTGATTCAAAAGACCGTTGATTTGATTCAAGAAACGAGAGGATATCGGGTTGATCCTGATGAAATTCCGCGCCAGGAAAGAAAAGCCCAAAAGATATTAGCTAAAGGTGAACATAGCAGTTTACCTAAAGATGTACAAAAAACTTATGAATTATTAGAAGCAGGTGAGTTAGAAGGGATATTTCAATTAGAATCTTCGGGAATGCGTCAGATAGTGCGAGATTTGAAGCCTTCTAATATAGAAGATATTTCTTCAATTTTGGCACTTTATCGACCGGGGCCATTAGATGCGGGGCTGATTCCTAAGTTTATTAACCGCAAACATGGTCGAGAAAACATTGATTATCAACACACTGTTTTAGAACCAATATTAGACGAAACTTATGGAATTATGGTCTATCAAGAGCAAATCATGAAAATTGCTCAGGATATGGCTGGATATTCTTTAGGACAAGCTGACTTGCTGCGTCGGGCGATGGGTAAAAAGAAAGTTTCTGAGATGCAAAAGCAGCGAGAAAAATTCGTGGATGGCGCAGCAAAAAATGGTGTTCCGAAAAAAGTTGCGGATGAGTTATTTGAGCAAATGTTGAAGTTTGCTGAATATTGTTTAAGCTATGAAACGGAAATATTGACAGTAGAATATGGATTATTACCGATTGGTAAAATTGTAGAAAAGCGCATCGAATGTACTGTTTATAGCGTTGATAATAATGGAAATATTTATACACAACCTGTAGCACAATGGCACGATCGCGGAGAACAAGAGGTGTTTGAGTATTGTTTGGAAGATGGTTCATTGATTCGGGCAACAAAAGACCATAAGTTTATGACTGT
Organism: Nostoc punctiforme PCC 73102; assembly: GCF_000020025.1. Classification (GTDB taxonomy): domain Bacteria; phylum Cyanobacteriota; class Cyanobacteriia; order Cyanobacteriales; family Nostocaceae; genus Nostoc; species Nostoc punctiforme. Next base: position 6,039,446 of record NC_010628.1, read on the forward strand.
TGATGGTCAAATGTTGCCAATTGATGAAATATTTGAACGTGAATTGGATTTGATGCGGGTTGATAATTTGCCGAATTGAGAAAAGGGATAGTGAGAAATCGGAATTTTCTACTTGTTATATAAATGAGAGTTCACGGTACAATAAAAATTCGCAGCTTGGCAATCGTCATTGATAAAGAGGACGATATGTATAGCTGATTGTCCCAAAGTTGGTACGATTCAGCAGAGAGACACAATCGAACAGGTAATTGCTGGTTTGAGAGAAGCGACACAGCTTTACTTTAAGGAATCCTCTACCTAATTATTATGCCTATAGGCTAGAAGCATCAGGCTGCACTTAGTGACATGATCAAAGGAGGTCATGTTTTGATGTTGTCCTATGAAGATATTGGTGCTGAATGCCGGATCGAGTACCCAAAAAAGTTGTCTGTACGAGATTGCAGATGAGGCTTTCTCCACCCAAGCATCTCAACCCCTTTGGGAAGGGAAAATCAACTGGACTCAAGATCGCGGTGTGGCAGAAATTGAGGTGAAAACTGCTACAGGTGCAACACTGCAAGAATCAATTTCTGATGATTCTCCACAGGCACACCTCGCTTATATGCTCAATACACTTAGTGATGGGGATACCAAGGTAATTGATCGGTTGTCAGAAATTGATGTGGTGGGGCATCGGATAGTACATGGCGGAGAGGATTATCGAGATAGCGTGGTAATTACGGAGGATGTTAAAAAGGCGATCGCTAGCTTATCTAACCTCGCTCCAGCACATAATCCAGTAGCTTTGTCAGGTATAGAAGCAATTGAAAAAATTTTAAAAGATGTCACTCAGATAGCAGTATTTGATACCGGGTTTCATGCCACTATCCCGGATGCAGCAGCAATCTACCCCGGCCCATATCAGTGGGTAGAGCAAGGTATTCGCCGCTATGGGTTTCATGGTATCAGTCACCAATACTGTTCTCAACGTGCTGCCCAAATTCTCGGTCAAGATGTTGCATCTGGGCGGTTAATTACCTGTCATCTGGGTAATGGCTGCTCTTTGGCGGCGATTAAAAACGGTCGCAGCATTGATACCACAATGGGATTCACGCCCCTAGAAGGATTAATGATGGGTAGTCGTTCTGGTTCAGTTGATCCGGGGATTCTGATTTATCTGTTGCGGTACTGTGATTACTCTGTCGAAAAGTTGGATGAGATATTAAATAAAGCTTCTGGGTTAAAGGGAATTTCGGGTGTATCTAGTGATATGCGTGAGGTGAGAAAAGCGATCGCTCAAGGTAATTCCCGCGCTCAACTCGCTTGGGATATCTACGTGCATCGTCTACGTTCTGGTATCGGTGCAATGGTTACCAGTTTGGGCGGATTAGATGCTTTGGTGTTTACAGCAGGCGTAGGTGAACACTCTGCGGAAATTCGCCAAGCCGCCTGTGAAGCCTTCGGTTTTTTGGGATTGAAACTTGATCTTCAGAAAAATCAACAGAAGCCAGTGGATGAAGATATTGCTACAAATGACTCAGCAGTACGGGTATTAGTTATTCATACTCAAGAAGATTGGGCGATCGCTCAACATTGTTGGCAAATATTGAAAAACTAAAAATTCTCAAAAAGCTAACTTCTTGTAAGAGTTGGCTAAACTAGCTTCGTTTAAGAGTTTCCTTTTAAGAATTTGTAGAAGAGTTCTGCATTATGCTTAATCTAGGTTTAATAGTAACCGACGTAGGATCAGTTTTCCAACTCGTGGCCTTATAAAATTTAAAATATACTCTGTAAGTTTTGGGGCGATAAGTGACAATAATGACAAGAATAATGCATTAACATCTCTAAAGCTATGAATAGCACCAACAACAAAAATAGGGATAATGCAAATCAGCGTCCATGCCAACCAATTTATAAATTTAGAGTTGATTGAAGTACGTCTTTGAAGCTGATTTATAAGTACATAGCGAGTAGTAGCAAATAGTATAGTGAAGCTTATCAAAGCAAATATTGATAGTATTGCATTTGCTGTATATAAACTGGAGACAACCAAACCAGCAGGAAACAGCGAAGCTATCTCCCAAACTAGCAGATTTAGTTTAGTCCGAAAACAACTTAGTATTTCTTCTGTTAGCCAATAATGAGCAGAAATAATTGTGGAACAGTTGGAATTTTGCATAAAATCCAACTTGATTTTGTGGAATATATCACCATGAATAAGGACAGTGCTTTGCAAAATAATATCTTTCTCTTTATAAGCATTTGAAGCTAATTCAGGCTGCTCATAGTAAGAATTAAAGGTGAGTCCAGACTGTAAACTTGCTTTCCCCGGTGCGGTTTTACTCAGAAAATATTTTAGAATATTGACTATAACAGTAACGTAAAAAAAATCACTAACTTCTTTTTCAGTAACTTCTTTTTTATTTGCGAAAACAACATTATTGCCGAAACAGGCGTAATACCAAAGAGGAATTATCACTTTTGGCGGAATGTATAGAGAAACACCAGTTTTTTGTGCTTGCTGAATCTGTTCTACAACTGTCTCATTTAGATAAAAACTACACTGCGATCGCTCAACCTTAAGTTGAAAGCGATCGCCTTGAGGAACTTGTAAAAATAGAGAGAGTACAACATCACCTTGGTTGTCTGTTTTTGTTATGTTGGCGTTCATTATCGAGATAAATTTGCGATACCCTGTACCAAACTAATCAAAAAACTAAATGTTCCACGCCACTGCTTTTCTCCAGAAATAACTCCTTGATTATGTGTATTAATGATTAGATTTTTAGCGTCTTCAGATAAACTAAAGAGTTCTTTATGGTAACGAGTAATAATATCTCCATCTAACTGCATGACAGTTTGAGCAAAAATAATATCAGTTTTAGTACTTGTCACGTTACCACCATCAAGTGCAGCTTTAAGTTCATACATTTTACGCAGGGTACGAACAAATTTATCATTATTTAAAAGTCTTTGAATCTCTTTAAAAGTTTCAATCCAATCTTCTTGATTGTTTCCGTCTTTGTCATCAAGAATAGGTGTTGGAGCAGGTAGTATTGGTTGAGCTAGCTTAACATTCTCCTGATCGGCTTCGACTAGGTTTGGTTGATGCTTCTTCGCATATTCAAGCCTCTGGCGATATCGTTTTACTCGCTCATCCTGTGGATTATAAAAATCTGAACCTTCTTCAAGAAGAAGGTAAAAATATTCTCTTTCTATTTGGTTAAATAAACTTCTATAACGCTTATGCAGTTCTTGAGCTTGAGAACCTTCTTCTGGAATACCTTTTGCCTCAAAGTAGTCTGGATCGTGTATAGAATAAATTTCTTGATATGCCTCCCAAGCATTAAACTTTGAAGCATTAATTCTATCTACAACCATCGTATTTACTTCTAAGGCTGTGATGTCAGAAACTAATGTCTGTACAGAAGATACTAAATTGTTTAACAAGACTCTAGCTTGGTTTTGAATATCTTGAGGTTGAGCAACATTTCGGTCTTTAGTTTGAATATTATTAGACATAGTTTCACCCTCTCACAGTTCTGGCTGTAGCATTGTATGAATAGCTAGATACAAGCAAATAAACCTAACGATTTTGCTAGGTTTCGGTAGCTACTTTAGCTTAAATGGGTAATTAACAAAGAATGCTTAAAGTTCTGACTTTTTGTGATTTTTCACGATTTCCATAAAAAAACCATACAATTTTTCGACACTTTCTATATTCTTGTGAATGATCTCCCGACCATCTCTAATTTGAGTCAAATGAAATTCGCGAATTTCTTTATAGGGCCCACTATCAGTAAATTGACTACCAATCTCATTTTGGATATCACCACTAACAAGATTAATTCGGGTATATATTCTATTACCTGGTTTGGCTGCTTCTATGTCATTTTGTTGCTGATCGGATGACTCTGCTACCCAAGTAGTAATTTTTAAATCAATAGATTCAACTATTACTGTTTTGATGGCATCAATAATTTCATTAACATCCAGTCCTTTTTTATCGGCATTAAGATTAGTTACTATTGTTTTAAAATCACTATTTTTTGCCTGAATGGATAGACTATTATTTTCCAAGTTGTTCGTAACTACAGTATCTAGCATAAGATTAAGGACACAACAGGTCTAATTGCGAACAAAACTTTATTCTAAATGATGTTCTAAATCTTACTACTGTTACTTAACAAAACTCAGTAATATCAAAGGAACTTAATAATTTAAGAATTTGTTGCTTAAGAAAAGCAAAGCTAGGATTTTTAGCAGGTAATTTCATCTCAAAAAAGAAAATAATTTATTTAGATTTTGCAAATAAGAAAGCATAAATCATACTCTATTACTCAGTAGTTTTTGTATAAAGTAATACTATTATTACTAGTTTGTGGTTATACCTGTTTTCAGCTTCTCTTGAGGTAAAGATAGACTGCTATAGTAGCCGCTTAATGGATACCCTCTTGTGACAATATAGCTGAGTAATTATACAAGAAGTATATTATATATAATGAATTGCTTCTGCCTGATAAAAGAAGAAAAATATGTTGTTGCAGCGTAAAGCCATTGCTACACCTTTTATAATTTGTGTGTCTATTTTAGGAATTGGCTTGATTCAATTTCCTCAATTGCAAACACTGATAGATAGAAAACAATCTGCCTCTTTAGAGACTCTGGAAAAAGAAATAACGTCAGAACATCTCCGTTTGAATTTTCTCAAAAAAATGCCTAGTTTTGGTTATGAAAATTTAATCGCAGATTTGGTATATCTCAATTTCTTACAGTACTTCGGAGATGATGAAGTTCGGGATAAAACAGGTTACAGTTTAAGTCCAGAATATTTTGAAGTAATTTTAGAACGTGACCCACGATTTTTAGCAGCGTATCGGAGTCTTTCTATCAGTACTTCATTGTATGCTGCTATGCCAGAACGCACGATCGCACTATCAGAGAAAGGCTTAAAATCACTATCTCCCTTTGTTCCCGAAAAATCTTATTACGTATGGCGTTACAAAGGAATTGATGAGTTATTATTTTTAGGAAACGCTAAAGCTGCCCAAAAGTCTTTCGCAACGGCGGCAAACTGGGCTAGCAATCTTTCAGATACAGAAAGTCAAACTATAGGAAATATTTCCCGAAAAACTGCGGAATTTTTGGGTCGAAATCCTAATAGCAAATATGCTCAAATTGCTACCTGGGCAATAATTTTAAATAGTCAAGTTGATGATAGAACTCGGAAACGAGCAATTAGGGAAATTGAAGCTTTAGGAGGAAAAGTATTTACAACTTCTGAAGGTAGTAATAAAATTCTCTTTCCACCAAAAGATTAAGTTGATATTCATAGATTTTTGTTAGTAATAAAAAATGTAAAAATGTTGTCTTCTCGATATGCTTTGGAAATAAAAGTAACATTTGCAATATTATTAGGAGCAATAATGATCTCAATACAATTGGCAGAATCTGACTTGAAAATATTAGGGTGTTTTCCTGTTATGTCCCAGTTACGTCCTCACATTGAGCAAGGTAAGTTTATAGAACAAGTTAGATATCAAATGAAAGAAGGATATCAAATTGCATTATTGGAACTAGATGAACAAGCTGTAGCAGTGGCTGGATTTCGTATCTCTACGTGTTTAGCGCTGGGAAAGTTTTTATATATTGATGACTTAGTTGTTGATGAGTTGAAGCGGTCACAAGGTTATGGTAAACAGTTATTTCAATGGCTAATTGAATATGCAAGAAATCATGGCTGCGAACACCTCAGCCTTGATTCTGGCGTTCAGCGATTTGCAGCTCACAGGTTTTATCTCACGGAGCGTATGAGCATTACAAGCCATCACTTTGGAATACAGTTGTAGCGACAAGCAATCTGGTTGTGAAAAATGATATTTTTTGGTACAATGGCAAATTAATTCACTCCCAAACTTTAGAGTTAGACATTAACGATCCAGGGTTGCTTTATGGGGCGACTGTTTTTACAACGTTGCGGGTTTATGAGAACTCATTAGATAGTAATTTAACTAATTGGCAAGCACACTGCGATCGCTTACTTTTCTCAATCCAAACTTTTGCTTGGCAGCAACCCGATTGGAACCGTCTGCGTCAAGGTGCCCAAATTCTTCTCGCACACTTCCCCGTTCTCAGAATTACCCTTTTTCCCGATGGACGGGAATGGATAACTGGCAGATTCCTACCACAAGATTTGACAGAAAAACAAAATAATGGTGTATTATGCGCCGTTGCCAGCTCGGAATTTTATCGTTCTCTCCCCTCTCATAAAACTGGAAACTATTTGAGTGCTTGGTTGGCAAAAACTAGCTTAGATGCTCAAGAAGCAATATTAGTCGATGCTCAAGGAAATTGGCTAGAAACCAGTACAGGCAACCTTTGGGGATGGTGCGATCGCACTTGGTACACACCACCAATAAAGGCAGGGATTTTACCCGGAATTTTGCGATCGCAACTTGTAAACTGGTTGCAAAACCACCAACAGCCAGTGCGGGAAGAACCTTGGAATGGGGAGCTAGTGCAGAGGTTTGAAGCGATCGCCTACACTAATAGTGTGGTAGAAATTATTCCCATCCATACCGTTCATCTGCCTTCAGGGTCGCTACAATGTAATCCCTACCATCATAGTTTTCAGCTAATGAGGGAGCTTTTTTTAGCATGACAACCACGCCAAATTTGTTATATCTTAAGATAAGTTAACATAATTCTTAATAATCACCTTTCCGAGCAGAGAAGCTAGGCGATTGCGCGAAAAATACCGGAGGATAGACTTTAGTGAATAAAAGATGGAGAAATGCAGGGCTGTACGCGCTGCTGTTTATTGTCGTAATTGCGCTGGGAACAGCATTTTTTGACAAACAACCCCAAAGCAGAGAGACATGGCGATACAGTCGCTTTATTCAAGAAGTTCAACAAGGCAGAGTAGAAAAAGTCAGTTTGAGTGCAGACCGTTCTACAGCACTGGTTACACCCAAATATGACCCAGCTAAACGGATTGTTACCTTAGTCAACGATCCAGACCTAATCAATACTTTGACTTCTAAAGGCGTTGATATTTCTGTATTGCCCCAAACCGATGAAGGATTTTGGTTTAAGGCACTGAGCAGCTTATTTTTCCCTGTATTGCTTTTGGTTGGCTTATTCTTCTTGTTACGTCGCGCTCAAAGTGGCCCAGGCAGCCAAGCGATGAACTTTGGCAAATCCAAAGCCAGAGTCCAAATGGAACCACAAACTCAGGTGACATTTGGCGATGTCGCTGGTATTGACCAAGCCAAGTTGGAATTAAACGAAGTTGTAGACTTTCTGAAAAACGCCGATCGCTTTACCGCCGTTGGTGCAAAAATTCCTAAAGGTGTACTGTTAGTTGGTCCTCCTGGTACAGGTAAAACCCTCCTAGCTCGTGCCGTAGCTGGTGAAGCAGGTGTACCCTTCTTCTCAATCTCCGGTTCAGAATTTGTCGAAATGTTCGTCGGTGTGGGTGCATCTCGCGTCCGCGATTTGTTTGAACAAGCTAAGACCAACGCTCCTTGTATCGTCTTCATTGATGAAATTGACGCAGTAGGTCGTCAACGGGGTGCTGGTTTAGGTGGTGGTAACGATGAGCGGGAACAAACCCTCAACCAGTTGCTCACCGAAATGGACGGCTTTGAAGGTAATACAGGCATCATCATTATTGCCGCTACCAACCGCCCTGATGTCCTAGATGCAGCCCTGTTGCGTCCTGGTCGCTTTGACCGTCAAGTTGTGGTAGACCGTCCTGACTACGCCGGACGCAGCGAAATCCTCAAGGTACACGCCCGTGGCAAAACCTTGGCGAAAGATGTGGATTTGGATAAAATTGCCCGTCGTACCCCTGGATTTACTGGCGCTGATTTATCCAACCTGTTGAATGAAGCTGCAATTTTAGCAGCACGTCGGAATTTGACTGAAATTTCAATGGATGAAATCAACGACGCGATCGATCGCGTATTAGCTGGTCCAGAGAAGAAAGACCGGGTAATGAGCGAAAAGCGCAAAACCTTGGTGGCATATCACGAAGCTGGTCACGCCTTAGTTGGTGCTTTGATGCCAGACTATGACCCAGTACAAAAGATTAGCATCATCCCTCGTGGTCGTGCAGGTGGTTTAACTTGGTTTACCCCCAGCGAAGACCGGATGGACACAGGTTTATACAGCCGCGCTTATCTGGAAAATCAGATGGCTGTAGCTTTGGGTGGTCGAATTGCTGAAGAATTAATCTTTGGTGAAGAAGAAGTTACTACTGGTGCTTCTAATGACTTGCAGCAAGTAGCACGGGTTGCGCGTCAAATGATTACCAGATTTGGGATGAGCGATCGCTTAGGCCCAGTCGCCCTTGGTCGCCAGCAAGGTAACATGTTCCTAGGACGGGATATCATGTCAGAGCGTGATTTCTCTGAAGAAACTGCCGCCGCCATTGATGAAGAAGTCCGCAAGCTTGTGGATGTAGCCTATACACGCGCTAAAGAAGTGTTAGTAGGCAACCGCCACATTTTAGATCAAATCGCCCAAATGTTGGTTGAGAAAGAAACGGTAGATGCCGAAGAGTTGCAAGAAATTCTATCGAATAACGATGTAACAACTGCTGCTTTTGCCTAATTCAATTTAGTAGTTAGGAGTTAAGAACAATTTTTAACTCCTAAGTGTTAATAAAAGCCCGGTCTTCATGACCGGGCTTTTAATATGGGGTTATATACCCCGAGGTTTCGTTATAGAGTTTCAGTATAAATCGCTTGTCTGATAGAGACTACCACCTGAGCATAATCAATTCCGGAAAATTAGAAAATTTTTTTAGATACACCCAAATTAAAAAAGCTATAGCTCTGACCTCAAAAGGAAAAAGCTCCAATCTAGCAACAATTTGAGAAGTCTGGATGGTGAAAAATTCCCGAACCCATCATAAGCACAATCCACGAGCTTGCTTGCCCGACTCTGACGATACCCTAACTTTCCGAATCTTGACAGTACTAGCGTTAAGAGTGACTCGATACTCAACCAGCCGCCGATCTTAAACTCTGGATGCCGGTTTCAAAAATAGCCATGCCACAAAGAATGTAGCCGCAGTGAATAGTTGCGTCAAGTCTAAAGCTGATAGATAGCCATCTGCAAATGAAGCAATACTGCGATCGGTAATGCCAAATACCCAAGATGACAGTCCAAACAGCCAAATCCCGTTCTTGAGATTTCCGACGAATTGCTTAGAGTCTGATGGTTTTTGGTCTTTCATGAGCTTCTGTCCCGTTGGTAAAAAATTTGATGATTAATCCGAAATACCTGCCACTAAGAATTTTTTCTGACTCCTGACGTTGAATTTACACTGCCTACTATTAATATTAATAAATATTTCACCTACTTGACTTCAATACCCAAAGGTACATCTTCTAATGATGACATTCCTCCTTTGGTTCTGCTACCTCTGATAGACGACTATGAATTGATTAGGGGCACACAGCTAGCTGTGTGCCCCTACAAATTGACAAATAACTTTGGATAATTTTTATTTTTTGGAAGCCCCTAAACTAAATTTCCGGGTCAACCAAGCGGGTAGTGGGACGACTCTGATACAAATCTTGAACAACTTGGATAGCAGAAACTACAGCTACAAGGGCAATGACTGCAACAGGTAACAAACCTTTGCCAAAGATAGCGATCGCTAGCAGCACAACTGCGCCCCCAAGTCGATACTGGGAACGGATTTTGCAATAACGGATCACTCCAAATCGATGGAGAATGCTGACAGCCAGAGAGCATAATGCTACTGAACCACAGATGAGCCATCGCTGGGAATCGGGTAGTGCTAAAGTTGCCTTACTCAACAAAATTTGTTCTACGCCGACTCCAGCAGCAGTAATCCCAATCACTAGCGGTAAATGGGTGTAGAGCCAGAGATTGACAACACCGACCTTTCCTTCTGTCCGTGCCGTCTCAATAGGTTTACCACCCAAATTATCAAAATAGACCCACCACCAGCTAAAGGCGATAATTAGACCAAATATGGCGGAAATCACAGTTAAAGTATCCCATTTCTGCTCAGAAACACCATTGACCACTGCAATGATTGCTTCACCCAAGACAATAATGGTAAATAGCCCGAAACGTTCCGGTAAGTGGGAAGCGTGGGGAAGTAACCCTACTTGAAACTTATGTCCTTTTAAGGGTGTAGCAAAGTCAATAATGATTCCCAGTGTCCAAAATCCGAACCGCCAAGGGATGGGTACAGATGCTGATATTAACCAAAGCAAGGCTGCGATCGCAAAACCGATAGCATAGCGAGTGGTCAAAGGACGCGCCGAGGGAATATGTCTTCCAGCACGCACGTACTCTATTACAAGCACAGCCCGACCGAGAGCGTAGGAAATGGCAAAACCAGGGGAACTCTCACCCAAACCGTGGTGGATATTAATAGCCATTGCTGCTGCTGTCAGCATTTGTATACCAATCAGCAGTCGATGTCCCACATCATCGCTATCAAAGCGGTTGGCATAGAATGTCGTCCCAATCCATGACCACCAAACTGGTATAAATAGAACTACAAACCCAAATAATCCTGATAGAGAGATATCCTCGTTGAGATTGTGGGCGAGTTGAGAAACTGCAACTACAAAAACCAAATCATAAAAAAGTTCTAGCCAAGTGGCGTGTCGTTCTTCTTCAGTGTCTTCACCAATGCGTAATCTTGGCGGTTGGAGAAAATTTGCCATAGTGCTAATTGCGAATCGCTAATTGTTTTTTAGCATTAGCCGTCATCTATTAGCGAGCGTCTAGACGTTTTTGCTCCCTGCATCTGAAAATTCCCAATAGAAATATTAGTCTATTGAACCTCGTCGCTTTATCAGCAACCTATAATATTTGCAGTGTAGTAATAACGATTGCAGACTCTAGAAGCCGAGTGAAGTCTAGCTCTACAAACTCAAAAGCAACTATACCAACATAAACAATCATATTGGTAACTTAGATGCTAAATTTTAAAGCGGGCGATGGGACTCGAACCCACGACGTTCACCATGGGAAGGTGACTATTATCTTGATTTTGTAATACTTTCAGGCTTTGTGCAAAACGCTACACCCAATTTACACCCAAACTGTAATTTATATGAATTCGTGTTATGTAGTTACATACCATTGCCGCTTACAAGTTATGATGATTGACTGGCTTCGGACTTGGGCTGATTTTATGACTCATTCTATACCTTTGTAGCCAATGGCTCAATGACATCTATTGTTCTACAACAATCGGGTGTAATAAAGTTGTCAATTAAACAGATGCGATCGCTTCAGACACAGACATAGACCTCAGTCTTAAAGTACGCTCAAGCAGTAAATGGGTGTAATTTAGGCTATTATGATAATTGTTAAATTATTTAGGTAAAATACCTAAATTTTTAACCATTTCAAGAGAAAAATCGCCAAAAATCCCATATTTTTAAATTGCCAATTAATCACAGTATGCTCATGTAACTTTTAGTATCTTCTAAAACATATATCAATTAATATAAGGATTTTGATATGTCTACAGAAATTGGTTTGGCTGAATTCATCCAGCAAGTAAAAAAAGAACTACTGACTACTTACCCAAAGAATGAAAATGATACACCAATACTGTGTGTAGATTCTGTTGAGTTGGAACTACAAGTCACAGTCAAAACAGAAGGAAAGGGTGGTATAAAAATTAATGTTCTCCTCGGCGGAGAATTATCAGGCGGGGTTAGTAAGGATGGTGTACAGAAGGTAAAAGTGCAACTCTCGCCACTGTTAACTAAAGAGCAGATTCTCAAAGCCTACTACAAAGAAAATCCGGAAAAATGGCAGAAGTTTTTGGAGACAACTGTGGACGCATTACTGAAAGGTGATGGGGAAAGCAACCTCAATGAAGACCTCGGTGGCTAATATTCAGCACGATGGGTAAAGGGATAAAGTGAACACACTAGAACTGAGATTTTATCCGATTGAAGGGAAGCAGCATAGCTTCAAAGTGAGTGTCGAGGGTTCATCAGGGGAAGTCCATTATGAACCAGAGCTACCTTTTCTTGATGGTGAGATTCCAGATGTTGTGGATAGACGTTTCACTATAGTTAAAGTATTAGAGTCAACTAAGTTTGACAACAATACCTTTGAAGATGAAAATGAGCAGGCTTGGATGCTACGCACAAGCCTTCTGCTGTCAGAGGGGAATGATTTTAAGCCTGGGTATTTGGCTGCTATCGGGAGTATACTCTATCAAGTATTAGGTAATAGTATTCAGCAGGTAATTGAGACAGCAGTAGCAGATGCTAAACGCGATCGCACCTGGTTACATATTCGGTTGAGATTTCCATCTGACGATCCCAAATTTGTCCATTTGACCGATTATCCTTGGGAGTTGCTCCATAACGATTATGATTTTCTGGCACATCAAGGCGTGACTTTCTCTCGTTATATTGCCTATGGCAGTCCTTGTCCCAACTTACCTACTGTTGAGCAGCTCAATGTCTTGTTGATTTCTTCTGGAGCAGGTGATAAAAGGCTGGGGCTACAATCCTTACCTGCTCTTGAGCAAGAAGCGATCGCCCAAGGACTTCAACAAGCCAAAAATGAAGGGTTAATCCAACTGGAAATTCTCGCTCCTCCAACATGGAATGCTCTACGAACACGGTTGCTAGAGCGTCGAAATGCGGCAGTTCCTCATGTTCTCCATTTTGATGGTCATGGTTTTTTTGGAAAGCGCTGTAACCTAGCAGGATGCCGGAAAGCTTATAAGCAGAGTGCAACTCGTTGTGAATGTAGTGCAACATTAGGAGAAGCCCAAGGTTATCTATTGTTTGAGCAATCTGATAGCACTGCCGACTATGTAAGTGCTAGGGAACTTGGTGAAATGTTGGGTAATTTGGAGCGTCGAGAGCAACCTAATTCAGATTGGGGAGTTACATTGGTAGTTCTCAGCGCTTGCAGAAGTGGAATGTCTCGTTTAAGTGAAACTGTCTTTAATGGTGTAGCTCAAAAGTTGATTGGTCAAGGTATTCCGGCTGTGGTGGCAATGCAGTATTCTGTCCGCGTGGATGCTGCTAGTGCTTTTTCTGAAGACTTTTACAAATCACTTGGGCAAAAAGAGTCACTGGCAATCGCACTACGGCGAGGACAAAGTGCAATGGGGATTGAAGGTAATCAATGGTATCGCCCTGTGCTGTATCTGCGTTGGGAAGATAACGAGGGAGGAAAATTATTCAAGGATTCTCCAGAACGACCAAATGGTGAGTCTCAGGTTATCCTTTCCAAGGATGATAGCTCAGTCAACATAGGAGCTACCTTTAGTAGCCCAGATAATGTCAAACGAAAAATTCTCACTGAGCGCCAAGAAAAATTAGAAAAGGAATATACATTAATCAATCAACAAATTGATGAAACTATTGATGAGGTTTTGCGCTCTCGTCTTGAATTAAAGGCTGAAAGGATTTTTCGAGATTTGGAAAAGGTAAAATCTGATTTATCAAAACTATAAATTTTATATTTTTATATTAGTTAATTTTTTATAAAGAGAAAAGGTTGATTCATGAATGTGAGGTCTGAGATACTAAGAGAATCACCAATTGAAGTTAAGCGTAAAACTCTAAATAAGCGTTATACAGATTTGTTAAATCAATATACGTTAGCTAATCAAAAAATTGATGAGACAATTGAAGAGTCTGAACGTTACCGTCGGCAACAAGAGGCAGATAGATTGTACAGCGATCTAGAAGCTGTTGATAGAAAACTAAAACAACTTGATAAACAAAGCATTAATTCAAATCGTCGCTACTTAAATCTTGAACAAGATATAGCCAAAATTGATTTTGAGCAAGTAATGGAAAAAATTGACGAGATTATTCGTGGATTTCGTCGAGGAGTTAGAGGAGATGCATTGATAATAGTTCAAGAAAACCTTGCAATGGCTGGAGATTTATGCATTAAAAGAATACAAGAACGATTAGGGCAGGAAACAGGAGATTTTAAGCATATTGAAATTGAATTTTCTCCTGAAGGATGTTTAGACAAAGTTGGTTTTTTAGAGAAGTTAGCAGAATATTTTAATGCTTCTTTTACTAAAGAGCCAGAGCAATTTGAGCAAGACTGTATTCAACTAATTATAGAAAAAATATGTGGTTCGCTTCAGGGAGGTAGTATTCTTTTTATGGAAGTTAGAAAATGGGATGAGCTACCATGTCAAGAAGATATTTTTCAATGGTTTATTACTAGTTTTTGGATGCCTCTTATAGCTCGTTTAGAAATAGTTTCTCAAACTCATCGACGAGTGAAATTTATTGGTGCTATTGTGGCTGATGCAGAGTTTTCTTCAAGTTGTATCGATTTCGATTATTTATGTCTAGGTGAAAATCCTCCTAAAATGCTGGTGTTACCTTTACAATTTTGGACGGTTGATGAAATTCAGGAATGGTTAGAATGCTATCCGGGTCTGGACAATCCTCGCAGTATACAACTAGCAAAACGTATTCATCGAGCAAGTCAGAAGGGAATTCCATCACTAGTATGTACTGCATTGAGAAAAGAATTTATTGCATAAATAAAATTTTTTAACCGTTCACATAGCTGTTATTTAGATAAACATTGAATGTATGGCTACAGTATCTAACCGATTAAAGTTTACGGGTGATTTCAACGCTCAACCTGAAAATCCACATAAGCATTCACCAACGCACCCAGAACCTTATATAATTTCTCCCGAATTAAAAAAAGCCGTCAATTTAGCTATCTACCTCCGGCGACCATTATTATTAGAAGGAGATGCGGGATGTGGTAAAACTCGCCTCGCTTCGGCTGTTGCTTATGAGTTAGGATTACCCCTTTACCGTTGGGATGTCCGTTCTACTACTAGAGCTTTGGATGGACTATATGAATACGATGCAATTTTGAGACTGCATGATGTACAAACGCAGAAAGTAGCACCACTACCAATAGATGAATCACAAACAGATGAGGATGAAGATGAAGAAAGGTTAAATCATAATCCTGCTAATCCTAAGCACTACCGTAAATTTGGAGCGTTAGGAAAGGCATTTAAGTTAAAAGATTGTCCAGCAGTTGTGTTAATTGATGAGATTGATAAAGCAGATTTAGATTTTCCCAATGATTTGCTGACTGTATTAGATGAGCCTTGGGAATTCAAGATTAAGGAAACTGGGGAAACGATTCGCGCTAACCATAAACCTATTGTCATCATTACTAGTAATAAAGAAAAAGGTAACTTACCTGCGCCATTTCTGCGGCGTTGCTTATATTACTATGTAGACTTTCCTAATGAGAAGAAGCGATTACAGGAAATTGTCGAAAAACATTACCAAGTTCGTGAGGAAACACCCCCGCCTAGTGCTTTGGTGGAGAATGCGGTTGAGCGTTTCCTGGCTGTGTGGAATGAAGGTGGACTCTTCAAGAAACCGGGAACCAGTGAATTTCTTGATTGGCTAAAAGCACTCCACACCTTTGAGCCAAAACCATACAATGCAGCGCAACTTAAAAAAGACAAGCTACTACCCTACCGAGAGTTATTATTTAAGCTTCAGCAAGACTGGAAGAAATATGCTAAAACCTCATGAGTTCCTTTAACCCCCAAGATTTAATTACTCGTGCCTTTATTCGTCTGCGCCAAAGTGGTTTTCAGCTTGGCGTGGGTGAACTTTTGGCGGCGAGACAAGCAGTTGAGGGGGGATTTGGGGAAACTCCAGAAGAATTAGCTGAGACGTTGAAAATTTTATGGTGTCACTCTCCTTCAGAACAAACTCAGTTTGACCCCATTTGGGAATCTCTACCAGTCAATTTAAACCCCAAACTACCTGAAAAAAACCCTGGACAAGAATCAAAACCAGAAAAACATCAACAACAGGAGGAGAAACCCCAAGAAAAACCATCACCACCGCCTTCTCAGGAAACTGGGACTGAAATCAAATCTGAACTGGAACTAGCATCACTCCCAATTCGCGCACCTTTTACTCCTGCGGAAACTGAGGATATATCTACATTACAGGCATACTATCCCATTTCCCGGCGTTCGATGATCTATAGCTGGCGATATCTCCGCCGACCTGTTGGGGATGGGCCATTAAATGTACTAGATGTCGATGCCACCATTGAGCAAACCACTCGCCAGGGATTTTACTTAGCTCCAGTTTACCGCAGACAAGAAAGGAATAATGCCCATCTGTTACTGCTGCTTGACCAAAATGGCTCGATGAACCCGTTTCACCGCTTCACTCGTGATTTAGTGGAAACGGCACTCTACGAAAGTTCTCTGCAACCAGAAAAAGTAGATGTATTTTATTTCCATAACGTGCCTGCTGCCAGTGTTTACAAAGACCTCTACCTGACAGAACCAATTGCTCTACAAAGGGTATTAGCCGCCTGCGATAATCAAACTAGTATATTGATTGTCAGTGATGCTGGCGCTGCACGGGGGTATCGGGAGTTAAAGCGAATTCAGGCAACTACAAGTTGTTTATTTAAATTGAACCAGTACACTTCTTTGATTGCTTGGTTAAATCCTATGCCTGAAGAACGCTGGATTGGCAGTTCAGCAGAAATCATTGCTAATTTGGTGCCAATGTATCAGATGGATAATAATGGCTTAAGTAATGCTATTGATATTGTGCGCGGACAACCTCTCCAACACTTACATTCACCTCTCTCATGACAGATTTAGCTAATGCAGGGCAATTGCGAGAACAGGCGAAACAAGCAGTAGATAGATTTGTGCGGCGTTTCGATAAATCCTATCGACTATTAGCGTATCATGCTGCATTACCTTTGGTACTGACTCCAGAATTAGTAAACTACCTACGCAATGAGTTTTTGCGAAGTGAGCAAGTTCCTTGGGTAGCAGAGGTTGACTTGTTGTTGTCTGACCTGTGCAGTCAAGTGGGGTACGAACTTTACGCAATGGAAACCCATGTGCGGGAATATCTCCTAGAGCAAATGCAGCAAGACTCAAGCTTTGGCAAGCAGCGAATGCAAGAAGTAGCACAGGTCTTATACAGTTATGTCAGTTATCTAAGTCGGCTTAATCCCGGAAGACGGCAACAGGAAATAGAAGCTCAACGATGGGCAGCAATGGTATATTTGGGGGATGAACAGTGTAAAAAGGCAGCGAGTGAAATTGTCCAGCGACTAATAGAAACCATTAGTGGAACAGATAGCGAAATTCTCTCTGACTCTGGTATTCGGGCTGAGTTAGCACGATTAGCACGCATTACCAAAGAACTATCGCCTCAGTTACAGCAAGAGCCTACTTTACTAGAGTCTGCAAGATTGGTACAGCAAGTTTTAAGAACATCACAGAAAGTTCCTGCGCTAGAAGAGTTGGCAAAGATTTTGACATCTTCTAAGCAGATAGTTGCTAATCTGGAAGGCTTTCCACCAATACAAACTTTTGAATTTCAAGTAGCAAGCATCACTATTCAGAGTGATGATATAGAAGCATTTAATCTTCAAATCTTTGAATTTGAAGTAGCAACTATCACAGGAATCAACGAGTCTAATATATCAAGTACAATTAATTCTGTAGAAATTGTTGATAATCTAGTATTTTCTCAAATAGAAAAACACCTAAGTAGAGTTGAAGAGTTAATCATACAGGCAGCAATATCAAATCAAAGTTATAAGAAAATTACAATACAAGGTTATACCACAAACTACCTAAGTAATGTTGCTAGCAAATTATGGAAAGTTTTATCGGCAGCATTAGGCGAAAAAGTTAATAAATCAAATTTAAAGAATGTTATTCAACGGTGGGTAAATTATTCTCAAATAGATATTCACCGCAGTCTTGGACAAGCTCAGTATTTTATCGAAGACTTTGGGAATGGAATTTGGCTAGAGATGGTGCAGATTCCCGGAGGCACTTTTGTAATGGGTTCACCGGAAGATGAACTAGAGCGCCATGATGATGAAGATCCTCAGCATACAGTAACAGTACAGCAATTTTGCATGGGTAAACACCCAGTAACCCAAGCACAGTGGAGAGCAGTAGCAGCACTACCGCAATTTAACCGCGAACTTGATGCTGACCCCTCTGAATTTAAAGGTGCAAATCGACCAGTTGAGCAAGTTTCCTGGTACGATGCGGTTGAATTCTGCGATCGCATCTCCCAACATACAGGAAAAAGCTACCGTCTGCCCAGCGAAGCAGAATGGGAATATGCCTGTCGCGCTGGAACTACCACCCCATTTCATTTTGGTGAAACAATCACATCAAAACTGGCAAACTATAATGCTAGCTACACTTATGGCGCGGGTGTGGAAGGAATATATCGCCAAGAAACTACAGTTGTGGGCAGTTTTGGAGTAGCTAATGCCTTTGGGTTATACGATATGCACGGAAACATAGACGAATGGTGTCTCGATGATTGGCACGATAACTATGAAGGTGCGCCTACAGATGGCAGTGCTTGGCTTGACGAAAATGATAACCTTTATCAAAAACAAGGACGTGCCGTGCTGCGGGGCGGTTCCTGGTTCAACAATCCTGATTTCTGCCGTTCCGCGTCCCGCGTCATCAACAGTTGGGCGGAGCGCGACAACGTCGTCAGCAATGTTGGTTTTCGTGTTGTCTGCGCGTTCGGGAGGATTCTTCAGTAGCCCTTTATACTCTAGTGCTTTAGCCCTTTACTCTTCTTTTTTTGCCCTTTGTTAGCGTAGCGAAGCGGAGCGTTATAAATTTTTTTTCAAATTTAAGCCTGGGAAGTCCCCAAATTTACAATTAAGCAAGAAAGTAAAGCAAGTGGTAATAAATGCCAAAAATAGTTATAAGCCACACACAGAAGACAGCCCAATACTATGTAGAAGACTTAGGTAATGGAATTAATTTAGAGATGGTGGTGATTCCTGCGGACAGTTTTATGATGGGTTCATCAGAAGATGAACTAGAGCGTAGTGATTCAGAAAGCCCTCAGCATTTAGTGAACGTTAAACAATTTTGTATGGGTAAGTATCCAGTTACCCAAGCACAGTGGAAAGCCGTAGCAGCACTACCAGGGGTTAACAGAGAGCTAGAAGCTGACCCATCGAATTTCAAAGGAGATCAACGACCTGTAGAGAAAGTATCTTGGTACGATGCGGTAGAGTTTTGCGATCGCCTTGCTGCCCATACTAAAAGACAGTACCGCCTACCCAGTGAAGCCGAATGGGAATATGCCTGTAGAGCCGGAACTACGACTCCATTCCATTTTGGCGAAACAATTACATCAAAGTTAGCCAACTATGATGCTAACTATACTTATGTCGCAGGTGAGAAAGGAACATATCGACAAGAGACTACACCTGTGGGCAGTTTTGGCGTAGCTAACGCCTTTGGGCTATACGATATGCACGGAAATGTGTTGGAATGGTGTCTCGACGATTGGCACGATAACTATGAACGTGCGCCGACAGATGGTAGTCCTTGGTTTAATGATAATGATAGCCTTTACCAAAGACAAGGAAATGCTGTACTGCGGGGCGGTTCCTGGATCTTCGATCCTGATTACTGCCGTTCCGCGTCCCGCAACCTCAGCTATAGGGCGGAGCGCGACGGCATCCTCAGCACTCTTGGTTTTCGTGTTGTCTGCGCGTTCGGGAGGATTCTTCAGTAGCCCTTTATACTTTAGTCTTTTAGCCCTTTACGCTTGTTCTTTTTTCCTTTTTTGTCGCCTCATGGCGACTCAAATTTTTTTATGAAAATATTAAAATTGATAAAATCAAATGAAAGAATTATCGGTCATCCAAAAGACCTATGATTGTATTAAATGGTATGTGCCAATTATTGAGCGATTGCCGAAAATACATAAGTTTTCTTTAGGAGATAGGATAATTAATCAACTATACGATTTATTGGAGGGTTTAATTAAAGCCAAATATGCGAAAAATAAACTTCCTCAACTAGAATCTCTCAATACAGAGCTAGATATTTTACGATATCAAACACGAATGCTGCTTGACTTCAATAAAATATCAGTTGAGCGATACGAATATGCAATAAAATTATTAGATGAAATTGGTATTGAACTAGGTGGATGGATTAAAAAACAAAGAGAGAGGGAAAACTAAGTTTATTTAAATAAAATATAATGAAGCGTTACGGCAACCTTTACCCTCAAATTATTGATTTTGAAAATATACTTTTAGCATCTCGTCAGGCACAAAAAGGCAAGAGATTTCGGGATAATGTTTTAGATTTTAATTATCATCTAGAAACTGAATTAATTAGATTGCAGGAACACTTAAAAGATAAAACTTATCAGCCAGGAGCTTACCGAACCTTTCACCTGATAAATCCCAAAAGCCGCCTCATTTCAGCCGCACCCTATCGGGATAGGGTTGTTCATCATGCACTATGCAATGTAATAGTACCAATTTTTGAGAGAACTTTCATTGCTGACTCCTACGCTAATCGAATTGGTTTTGGGACGCATCGAGCTTTAAAAAAATTTACTCATTTTGTTAGGAACAGCCGTTATATACTGCAATGTGATATTAGGAAATATTTCCCTACTATTGACCATATAACTTTAAAAGAATTAATACGCCGTAAAATCAAATGCCTCGATACATTGTGGTTAATTGACGCTATCATCGACAACAGCAACGAACAAGAAACGGTAATTGATTATTTTCCTGGTGATGATTTACTTACTCCTGTGACTCGTAGGAGAGGTTTACCTATCGGAAATTTAACTAGCCAATTTTTTGCCAATATTTATTTAAATGGTTTTGACCATTTTATAAAAGAACAGCTAAATATATCCAAATATGTCCGTTATGTTGATGACTTTGCTTTATTTAGTAATGACCGAGAATTCTTAGCAGATGCCAGATTCGCTATAGAAGAATATTTAGCTCAATTGAGGCTGAAAATTCACCCAGTTAAAAGCCAGTTATTTGAAACGAAAATTGGTGCAACTTTTCTAGGGTTTAGAGTATTTTCAGACAGAATACGGGTAAGAAATAGCAATTTACATCAAGCAAGGCGCAGACTCAAGCGATTGAAAACAGACTATGCTCAAGGTAAAATTGAACTCAAGGAAGTAACTCAATCTATAAAAAGTTGGGTTGCTCACTTAGAACATGGCGATACTTGGCAATTACGCAAACAGATATTTACTTCCCTCTGTTTTAGGAGAAAGTAGAGAAGGGGTATGCGAACCCGACTGCGGGGCGGTTCCTGGATCAACAATCCTAAAAACTGCCGTTCCGCGTCCCGCAACAACAACAATAGGGCGGAGCGCGACAACATCAACAACAATATTGGTTTTCGTGTTGTCTGCGCGTTCGGGATGTCTCTTCACCGCGAGAGTCGGCAGGTGGGAATCTGTCGAGAGTGCAACCGAAGAGTCCAGCCTACACCTGTGATGTCGGTGACGATATCCGAAAATCAAACTGGGTGGGGTAGCTTGGTAAGCTTGCTGAACAGTTACCTCACCATCCAACTATTCATATAACTTTTCACACTACTCTTCATTTCCAAGAAAAGTCAACGAATTAGCTTAATAGAGATAAATTACCTTAGCCATATTACTTACAACAAAACATCCAACTGTTTTATTTATCAACCTTGATGGTAGCTAGTTCAACTAAACTAGATGTACTATCAGTCTAATAGTTAGACTGATATTTATGGTTGATGATGATGTAGGCTACGATTACCAACGGGTGCTAAAGCTGCTAAAATTTATGCGCTCCATTCGCTGTAAAACCTTGCATCCCCGCGACTTTACTGAAAAATACCAACTAACTCAAGCTCAACTAGCCGAATTGTTAGGCGTATCCATACAGCTTGTCAAAACTTGGTTTGCACGAGAAAACGCACGACAACCAGAACAGAGGTATTTAGATCGTCTTGCTGAAATTGATGCCCTTTTAGAAATCAAAAAAGTTATTGATGAAAAAATTCCTCCTCACCTGCAAGCACTATTCAATCTAGACAATAGGTTTAATAATTAGACTATAAATCTTGACTTTGCTAGTTGGCAAACTTTATCTTGGTTTAAAACCGTTTGCTACTGATAAATTATGATGTCCACTAGCTTTTTACCCAATGCGGAAGACTTAAATGTAGTTATTCCTAGTCAAGCCAACTCTCAAACAGTACCTCTCAGAGAACCCCTTAAACATCTCCTGATAGGTTCTTCCAAAGCTGTAATTAGCACCATTCGCTACTTACAGGTTATTGGCTATGCAGATGTTGGAGATTGGAGCCAACTCCTACCCACAGGTAATACAGGAGAATTCATGAGTATTCTAAGCCGTAACATTGTAGTGCAATAGCTTCTGGCACTACATAAACACAGTACATGCCCCTAATCGATTAGGGGCATTTTTACGAAAATCAACTTAACTGTTCTTAACGGAATTAGCACTTTTTTCTCTTTAGCTTTGAACTCGCATAAGCTTATGGACGTTACAAAAAGCCCTAAATTGCACCATCTCCTGCAATTGAGAGAGTGATTATTAACTTCAATAAACGTAAATGCAAACAAAAGTTGAAAGCCAGAAAAACTCTTCGGATATGGATAAGTTCACAAACACCACATCTAATTTTGATTCGCAACATTATCCGTTCGTTAATAAGCAAGTAGCATCTAAACTCACTGGTTTATCCGGTGATACCCTCAAGAGGTATAGACTGCAAGGCAAGTTGCAGAAAGATATTCATTGGGTGGTTCTAAACTCAAGAGTAGTGAGGTATAACATTACTCTAGTTTTAGATTGGGTACAAAATCATATTAGTAATCCTAATGCTCATCTGCGAGCAATTGATAACTATTTAGCTTACTTACCCTCTAACCAACGAAAAAGAAGAAAAACCCGTTCATAGAGTAGCAATATAAGCTATAAAACTCTTGCCAGTAGATTCATTCCATGAATGCTCATTAATCATTCAGATAATTAAGTAAGAAATTCTACCCAACACCTAGGCAACCCATACTTACAAGTAAGGTAATTCTTTGCTGCCTATCTGAATTCTCAAAATAAAAAGCCATTAGTGATTGCTTTTTCCTGTGCTAATGGCTCTACTCATCAATTTTTTATTAGTGCCATGAGTATAACAGATAATTCTAATATTAGCGACAGTATTGTTGTTAATCACTCTACTACATCTTCAGGAAATACTTCGCCTTACATAAGCGCCGAACATTTAGAAGAGTGGGTAATAAATAGCGGAGTTTCAGAAAATATTACCCGTCTCAATGTCAGAACCCTAGAAGATAGACAGGAAATAGCACAACACTTAGGTTGGAAGAAATATAGTCATTTACCTGGCTGGTGGTGCAGTGGAATCAATCCTCGGAATGGATTGGCTATGGGAGAGATGCACGGACAATGGAAGCCAGATAAGGAAATGGAATTTCCTCAATCAAATAAACTAGCTAAATACCTTTCCTCCAAAGCTCAACATGATGCTATCTGCTTGAATACAGGAAATCGCCACTATTGGTCAGACATTATTCAAGATATCTCTATTTCAGTATTTATCACTGAAGGATGTAAAAAAGCAGGAGCAGGACTAACGCATGGATACCCAACACTTGCTTTATGTGGAGTAGAAATGGGTTTAGATCATGGAGAGCTAGTTAGTCATTTAGCACTGTTTGCAAAACCAGGACGATGTTTTTACCTGTGTTTTGATGCTGATATTGTCCGCAAGACTCCTGTGCAAAAAGCACTTCTCAGATTATCCAAAGTGCTATGCAAAGCTGGATGCACGGTTCAAGTAGTGATGTGGGACGAGTCTAGGGGTAAGGGTATGGATGACTTTATAGTAGCCAATGGAAAACAGGAATTTGATATTGAAATTGCTAAAGCACAGAGAGTTGAACAATGGTCAAACCACTTCAAAGAAGAAGAACAGCATGGTAATGGTAATAAAATAAAACTACCAGAGCATTCTTTAATGGCGGAAATTATAGCTCCTCAATTAAATAATTTAAAATTCGATTGTCAGGTCAACCAATGGATACAATATCAAAATGGCTATTGGACTACAGTCAGTAAAGAAGTTATTTCGCAAAAAATTATTAGAAAAATAAAAGATACTTATCCTAGCAAAGGGTTTAGTTCAGGCTATCCAGAAGGAGTAATAAAATTCTTGTTGTCTGAGCTACTGTGTAATGATTTTGTTGAACCATCTAATCATTTGCTGCCATTCAAAAATGGGGTTTTGGATTTAAAAACAAATAAACTCATACTCCACTCACCTAATCATTATTTTCGCAACATTATTGATAGAGAACATGACCACAAAGCTACCGATTGGGGCGAAATTGAGAAATGGATGGATTTTGTATTTGAAAATAACCCAAGCCAAAAGCATCTCCTTATATGTTGGTATGCAGCTGTATTACGGGGTATGTGGAAACTTCATAGATTTGCCCTAATTATTGGTTTAGGAGGTACTGGTAAATCTACAGCAATGAAATTAGCGATCGCGTTAATTGGTAAGCGTTTTAGCCATAGCTTAACTATTACCGCTCTCAACAACAACCAATTTCAGACAGCTAATATTTATGACAAGCGGTTAGTTTGTATAAATGACGCTGATAGGTATCGAGGTAACTTAGAGATTTTAAAAAATATTACTGGAGGAGATGAAATTAATATCGAGCAGAAATATGAGAGAGCATTCAGCGCTGTATATAAAGGTATGGTAATGATTACTGCCAATAATTTCGTATTTTCTGCTCATGATTCCGGGCTGGATAGACGGATGATTCTTTTTAAATTTGACCGTCAATTACCTAATATAGATACTATTTTTTTAGAAAAACTCACTGCACAAATATCTGGTTTCACTAATTACCTGCTAAGTATCCCTGAGCCTGAAATTGTACATACTCTGCTTTACAAAGTTGATGAAAGCGGAACCAGAAAGCAAAATGATGTAGAAGCTTTACTGCAAACAAACTCTTTAGCTGATTGGTTAAATAATAGCTATGTCTACGATCCAGACAACCAAGTGCCAATCGGTGTAGACAAATACAATATCAATCAACTATATGGTGATTATTGTATTTATTGCCATAAAACTCGGTCTAAACCTTGTAGCAACAAGGAGTTTAGTCCAGAAATTATCCGCCTGGGGCGAGGAAAACTGGAAAAAGTTAAAATTAGAAGCGGTTTCATGATTCGTGGACTCAGACGAGATGATTCAGGAGGATTAATCGAATCTATCATCCATCAATCCTAGCTCAGTTAAAATTTCCTTGTTCACCCTGCACACTCTTCACAGTCTGCTCTTAGTTATCAAAAGTCTTGTTATACAAGGAATTATCTAATGCAGGGTAAATATGTGCAAAGGGTTAACTTCCAACCCATACTGCACAATCTAGATACTACGTTGTAGCAAGGGTTTCAGCTATCATAGATTACCCCAGTGCAGGCTGTGCAGGATGAAAGTGAAAAATTATAACTTCTAATAGCTTATTGCCCATTTACATCAAGATAACTAGCCCTAAACACCTAAAAGGCAACAAAAAATAATTAGGACGCTCGTTTCTTAAGTGACATCCTAAAATATTTGTCATTAAGTATATTATGAGACTTTAAGATTCATAGGTTATAACTTAGTTGATAAGACAGGATTAGGAATTACTTAGGTTTTTTAAGTAACTCTAAACACAAAAATGGGTGCTTTTCTATAAGCCGATATGCCAGAGTCGTTAAACTTCTCATTTCTTGCAGTCCACGATCAACAACTTGTGCGCTTGGGTGCTTTAGCAGAGCGATATTTTGCCGACGATCCCAATACTTGTTTGATTAAGTTGCGACAGTTTGGTGAATTGCTGGCGCAATTAGCAGCAGCCAATATTGGGCTTTATGAGGTAGCAGATGAACGGCAGATTGATTTACTCAATCGGTTGCGCGATCGCGGTTTAATCAAAGGTGAAGTAGATCGTCTGTTTCATGAGTTGCGGAAAATTGGTAATCAGGCGACTCACGAGCTTTCTGGCAATCACCGCACGGCGTTAAGTGGGCTGAAATATGCTCTTGCGTTAGGTATTTGGTTTCATCGCGCTTTTGGTGGAGGTTGCAATTTTGATCCAGGTGCGTTTATTCCTCCACCTGACCCAAAAATAGAGACAGAGACACTCAAAGCAGAATTAGCACGCTTGCGAGATGAGGCGCAAAGGCATTTAGTAATTGCGGAAACTGAAGCACAACGACGCACCTCTGCTGAAGATTTAGCACAGGAAGCCCAAGCCAAAGTGCAGGAGGTATTACAACATTTAGTAGAAATTCAAGCCCAAGCTCAAAACCAGTCACAGCATAGCATTCAGCAGACAATTACTCAAGCCCAAGTCGCTGAAAGTGGAGTGCGGTTGGATGAGAGGGAGACACGCCGACTGATTGATATTCAATTACGTGCGGCTGGATGGGAAGCAGATTCAGAAGAATTGACTTATCAAAATAGTATACGTCCTCAGAAAGGAAGAAATTTAGCGATCGCAGAATATCCCACTGCTAATGGACGAGCCGACTACGCCTTATTCTGTGGCTTGCAGATCGTCGGAGTAGTGGAAGCCAAGCGTCAGAGTAAAGATGTCTCTGAAGGAGCATTGAACCAAGCCAAACGCTACAGTGAAGGTTTCCAAGTCTTGGGTGAGGAACTTTTGGCTGGTGGCCCTTGGCAAAACTACAAAGTGCCGTTTGTATTTGCTACCAACGCTAGGCCATATTTGCAGCAGCTTCAGACCAAGAGTGGGATTTGGTTCTGTGATTTGCGCCGTCCAACTAATCTGCGGGTATGCCTTGCCACATGGCACAGTCCTCAAGGGTTATTAGATGCCTTAGCTCAAGATATTGACCAGGCAAATACTCGTTTAACCCAGGAAGGCTTTAACTATGGGCTAGAGTTGCGTGATTATCAAATTCGTGCTATCCAAGCAGTAGAGTCTGCGCTAGCCAGGGAACAACGAATATTACTGTTAGCAATGGCAACAGGTACAGGCAAAACTAAAACTTGTATTGCTTTAGTGTATCGGTTACTCAAAACCAAGCGATTTCGACGCATATTATTTCTGGTCGATCGCACTGCACTAGGAGAACAAACCTCCAATGCCTTTAAAGATTCCCGGATGGAGAACCTACAAAGTTTTGCTGATATCTTCGAGATTAAGGATCTCAAAGAGATTGAACTCGATCGGGATACCAAAGTGCATATTGCCACGGTGCAAGGTATGGTTAAGCGAGTTCTTTACCCCTCCGATAGTGCATCTGTAATTACACCAGACCAGTATGATTGCATTGTCGTAGATGAGTGTCACCGGGGCTATTTACTAGATCGAGAATTAAGCGATCGCGAACTAGAGTTTCGGGATTTTAACGATTACGTCTCAAAATACCGTCGAGTGTTGGAGCATTTCGACGCTGTAAAAATTGGTTTAACTGCAACTCCCGCACTGCACACCACCCAAATTTTTGGTGAACCTGTTTACATCTACAGCTATCGAGAAGCTGTGATAGATGGCTGGTTAATTGATCATGAAGTACCTTTCAAGATTAGGACAAAGTTATCTGAGGAGGGGATGGTTTGGAATCCTGGTGAGCAGATGGAATTTTTCAATCCCCAAACAGGGCAACTTGACTTAGTTCATGCCCCTGATGAGGTAAAAATTGAGGTAGAACAGTTTAACCGCAAAGTGATTACAGAAGATTTTAACCGAGTTGTCTGTGAAGCATTAGCCCAGCATATTGATCCATCTCTGCCAGAAAAAACGTTGATTTTCTGTGCTACCGACGGCCATGCAGATATTGTGGTTAACCAACTTAAGCAAGCATTTCAGTCTATCTATGGCAGTGTGGAGGATGATGCAATTGTCAAAATTACACGCAATGCAGATAAGCCATTAGAGTTGATTCGCAAGTTCCGCAATGAAGTTAATCCCAAGGTGGCTGTTACCGTAGACTTACTTACTACAGGAATTGATATTCCCGCGATTTGTAATTTAGTGTTTATTCGTCGCGTCAATTCCCGCATTCTCTACGAGCAGATGTTGGGAAGGGCAACTCGTCTTTGTAATGAAATCAACAAAGAGGTCTTTCGTATTTTTGATGCAGTGCGATTATATGAAGCGATCGCTCCTGTCTCTAGTATGAAACCTGTGGTGGTTAACCCTAATATCTCCTTTACTCAATTGGTGGAGGAGTTGGAAACAGTCAAAAATCCTGATGCTTTAGAAACAGTCATTAACCAACTACTGGTGAAAATTCAGCGCAAACGCAGGCATTTGAGTCCTAACAATCAAGAACAGTTAGAAGCGATCGCCGGAATGCCATTATCAAATATGGTTTCCCATCTCAAGCAAAGTACACCACAGCAGGTAAGGGAATGGTGGGAACAAAGAAAAGCGATCGCTCAAATTCTGGATCTTCGAGATGGTGGAACTGTGCCAATGCTGATTTCTCGCCATGCTGATGAGTTAGTGGGTATTGAACGGGGTTATGGCAATGCCGAACGTCCAGAAGATTATTTAGATAGCTTTAGAGCTTTCTTGTTAGAGAACATGAACAAGATTCCCGCTTTAATAGTTGTTACACAGCGTCCCCGTGAGTTAACTAGAGCGCAACTCAAGGAACTACGAATAGGACTATATACGGCAGGATATACAGAAATTAACCTAAAAACTGCATGGCGAGAAATTACCAATGAAGATATTGCTGCTTCTATCATTGGCTTTATCCGTCAGGCTACTTTGGGTGATGCTTTGATTCCCTACACAGAACGGGTAGATCGGGCGATGAAAAAAATTCTGGCAAGTCAGCTTTGGACTCCTCCTCAACGCAAGTGGTTAGAACGCATTGGCAAACAGATGAAAGCGGAAACAATCGTTGATCGGGAAGCTTTGGATAAAGGGGAATTTAAAACCCAAGGTGGCGGATTTGAAAGACTCAATAAGGTTTTTGACGGCGATTTAGAGAATATTGTGATCCAGATTCACAAAAATATTTGGGATGTTGCTAATTAAATATCTCATACAAAGATGCAAAGGCAACTAAGATATTCAAGCGGGATGAATCTTGTGGATTATCCTGCTTACCCTTGAACCCGGATGAACTTTCTCCAAAATTACGAATTACGAATTACGAATTAAATTATGGCAGCTACCTGCGATATTGTTCAAAAGCTTTGGAAGCTCTGCGACGTTCTCCGAGATGATGGTGTTACATACCTACAATATGTTACAGAATTAACCTATCTGCTATTTTTGAAGATGGCACAGGAGACGGGTGCAGAAAAGCAATTACCGGAGGGATATCGTTGGGGTAATTTGGTTAATAAGGGTGAGACGGAGCAACTGACATTTTATAGATCGCTCTTACTCATGTTGGGTTCTGAAAAGTCCTCTCAACGGGTACAGGCGATTTTTGTTAATGCTCAGACTTCCCTCAAAATACCCCGCATCCTCAAAAAGCTTGTTACCAGTATTGATGAATTGGACTGGTTTTCTGAGCATCGAGATGAGTTTGGCGATTTGTATGAAGGCCTACTCCAGAAAAACGCGGATGAGAAGAAATCTGGCGCGGGACAGTATTTTACCCCTAGACCTTTGATTGATTGCATGGTTGCCCTCATCAAGCCACAACCAGGAGAATTGATCCAAGACCCTGCTGCGGGTACGGGGGGGTTTTTGATTGCAGGCGATCGCTATATTCGTCAATACCATGACCCTTTTGAATGGACAGAAGCCCAGCAATCCTTTCAGCAGTATCAGGCGTTTTATGGCATGGAGTTGGTGCAGGATGCTCACCGGTTGATGTTGATGAATATGATGTTACACGGAATTGAGGGTGCTGTAGATTTGGGTGATACCCTTTCGTCGCAAGGACAGCGACTAGCGAAAGCAGATGTAATTCTCACGAATCCGCCCTTTGGCACGAAAAAGGGGGGTGGCTTACCTTCGAGAGATGATTTCACCTATTCCACTTCAAATAAGCAATTGGCGTTTTTGCAGCACATATACAGGTCACTCAAACCGGAAGGACGAGCTGCGGTGGTTTTACCGGATAATGTACTGTTTGAAGATGGACAAGGAAAATCAATTCGGGCTGATTTGATGAATAAGTGCAATTTGCATACCATTCTTCGGCTACCCACAGGTATATTTTATGCCCAAGGTGTGAAAACGAATGTTTTATTTTTCCAACGAGGAACAACCGAGAAAGGTAACACCAAAGCAGTTTGGTTCTATGATATGCGAACCAATATGCCCAGTTTTGGTAAGCGATTTCCTTTAACTCGTGAGCATTTCGCTGAGTTTGAGCAATGCTATGGAGATGACCCTAATGGCAATCATCCTCGTGTAGATTTGGGTGAAGATGGGCGTTTTAGCTGCTTTACGCGGGATTATATTGAAAAACGTAATGAAAACCTAGATATTTCCTGGCTACGGGATGAAAGTTTGCAATCAGGTGATAATTTACCTGAGCCAGAGGTGATTGCTGCTGAGATTATGGAGAAACTACGAATTGCAACCAAGGAGATGGAAGCTTTAATGATATTGCTAGAAGGGGAAGAAGCAGCAGAGGCTGTTAGTTCTTCGGTGGGTATGCCAACTTTAGAATAGGAATATGATGCGCGAGTTTCACTCTAGGGAGCAGTTAAATGACCATTGAGCAAGCCATTTTAGAAAAAGTGCGGATATTATCACCAGAGAAGCAACAAGAGGTACTGGCGTTTATCGACCTATTGCAAGCTGACGAGTGGGAAAAGTTATACAAGGGAAGATTTAGCGAACTACAGCAGGAAATTCATATTGGAATAGAAGCAGCTAATCGGGGTGAGTTAGTGGATGCTGAAGAGGTATTTCAAAGGTTACGCGCGAAACTGCAACAAAAACGCGCTCAGGCTGGTCAATGAGCAATATTTGTAGGTTTACAGTTACAGCAAGTCGAGACATTGAGGCTATCATCGATTACATTGCTGACAATAGTAGTTTTAATGCTGCGGAAAGCCTTCTCAGCAAAATTAACAATAAGTGTGAAAGGTTAGCAAAATTTCCGGGTATGGGGCGTAGGCGAGATGAATTAGCTCCTAATTTACGCAGCTTTCCTGTTAATGATTACCTCATTTTCTACCGTTCCATTGAGGAAGGTGTTGAAATTTTGCGTGTTGTTAGTGGCTATCAGGATTTAGAAGGTTTGTTTTTAGGGCAGGATGAGGATTAACGGAATTGGTTGGGATGAGTGACGAATTAACAGAACTACCAGAAGGTTGGCAATGGAAAAATTTGGGAGAAGTTTTTGAAATTTTTGTAGGAGCAACACCGAGCCGAAAAATTCCAGAATATTGGGATGGTTCAATACCTTGGGTCAGTAGTGGAGAAGTTGCCTTCTGTGAAATTTATGAAACACGTGAAACTATTACTGAATTAGGTCTAAAAAATACCTCGACAGAACTTCATCCCCCTGGCACAGTTCTACTGGGGATGATTGGTGAAGGAAAAACACGCGGTCAAGCAGCAATCCTCAAAATTTATGCAACTCATAATCAAAATTCTGCTGCAATAAGAGTTTCTGAGATTGGCTTACCACCAGAGTATGTATATTATTTTCTCAAGTTAGAGTATGAACGTACAAGGCAGATTGGCTCTGGAAATAATCAGCAAGCGTTGAATAAAAGTCGTGTTCAATTGATGTCTTTTCCCGTTCCACCCCTCAACGAGCAAAAGCGGATTGTTGCCAATATTGAGGAGTTGAACGATCGCACTCAAAGAGCCAAGGAAGCACTAGACAGTATACCTCAGTTGTGCGATCGCTTCCGTCAATCCGTCCTCGCTGCTGCCTTCCGAGGCGATTTAACAGCAGATTGGCGCGACCAAAACCCAGACGTTGAACCTGCTTCAGTTTTGCTGGAAAGAATTAGGCGCGATCGTCGTTGTCGTTGGGAAGAACTCGAAGTAGCGAAGATGCAGTCTAAAGGTAAAGTAGTTGAAGAATGTAAGTGGAAAGAAAAATATCAAGAACCTGATCCATTAAGTAATTTTGACTTGCCAGAATTACCTAATGGATGGGTGTGGACAAAATGGGAACAGGTAGGTTTTTGTCAAAATGGTCGAGCGTTTCCAAGCAAAGAGTATCAAACAAATGGAGTTAAACTCCTCCGCCCAGGAAATCTTCATGTATCAGGAGAGATTGAGTGGAATGATTCAAACACTAGATATCTTTCTGAAGATTGGGCTGAACAATATCCTGATTATTTAATTAGTACTAATGAGCTTGTTATAAACCTTACGGCTCAATCACTTGCAGATGAATTCCTGGGAAGAATCTGCCTAACTGGTGAAGATGAAAGATGTTTACTTAACCAACGAATAGCACGCTTGGTACCGATCATAATATCACCACGTTTTTTATTCTGGTTGTTTAAGTCTAAATTGTTCAGAAGTTATGTTGATGATTTAAACACAGGTTCTCTAATTCAGCATATATTCACGCCTCAAATAAATAAGTTTCATTTTCCTCTACCACCTTTAAAAGAACAACAAATGATTGTGAATTTAATCGAAACGCAAATTAATTCCATTGAAAATATTGGGCTGAAAGCTGGACAAATGCAAAACGCTTTTCCTCATCTGAATCAATCTATTCTTGCTAAAGCTTTTCGGGGTGAACTTGTCCCCCAAGAGCCTGATGATGAACCTGCATCAGTATTACTAGAACGAATTCGAGCCAAACGAGACAAATTAAATAACAGCAAACCAAAAAGCGATCGTACAAGCAAGCGCAAGAGGAAGACAGTAGAAGGTCAAGGGGTTATACCAGGACTAGAGTAGCTCAAGGATAATGCAGTCATTGTTGATTGAGTCATTTCTCTATTACTCCTGCTTTAGCAATTAAGATTCGCATTGTCTATTTTAGATTGAGAACTACTTCTAAAATTAGGCTACTAGCTCTTATAAGTCGTAACTTTGTTCATTAATCTATGTATCAAAACATCGCATATTCCAATAGTTTTGATACAAACGAACTGTTGTGGGTTGTCTTTCAGCTAATGAAATTGCCCAAGTATACAGTCATAAATGAAGTAGAGGGATAACCCGATGTTAGAAGAATTTAACACCAGTTACGAAGAGTTATATACTACCATCATTGATGAACATGGTCGCTTAATTACAGTTCCGCTACGATATGCACTAAGAAGGGAGGGAAAACGAGCGATATCTGAAGATAAATTTCTTGAAATTAAGCGCAACAAAATCCCGTTTAAATTTATTAAAATTCCAGATGTTCCCGAAACTAAAGATTTCCTGAGATTGAGCCATGCAATTAGGAATGTTGCCTCATTTGATATTGGTTCTGTAAATGAGGATCAAGGACTGATGATGAAATGTGTCCAGTTATACTGGCAATTTAAAGCTGGGTTATTACCCAACATGATTTACAACCTCATTCCTGATTCAAGATTGGAAGGCGATTTGAGTCAGCTAATGCCATCAACTGCCATGAAAAATCTGAAAATCGAAGCAACAGCCGACAAAGCACTTTATGAACTACTTAAATACGACCTTTTTGATCCAGAGACGAATGGTATTAAAGAATCATCAGTAATTAAAAAATGGGCAGATGCCAGAGGTATAACTTTTTCCTTCAATCATTTTGAAGAACTATTCATCACAATTCTCAAGCAAACATTTCGTGATAATATCCAAAATGAGATGTTTAGACCAAACTTTTCAGGGTCTAGCAAAAAAACTCTTAGAAAAAATTATCGACAGTTTATAAAGTTTATTACCGACTGCATTGAAGATAAATTAAAGATAAAAGAGTGTGAAAATATATTGTTTAATATGGAATGGCAAGGCTATCCCATATTAGCACTTTGGGAATTGAGTCATCAAAACAACTCCAAAGAGTTTGTTCGCCTTTGGAAGCAATATATCAAAGCCCATAGAGCATTAATAAAATTGATTGACTCTCGCGTTTATTGGAAAAACTTTATTCCATATCAAAAAAGAAAAGGAACTAACAATAAAGAGCCAATTCAAGGAGTCTTAACCGAAGACGGATGCATATCCTGGGTTTGGTGTTAAGTATTCTTTACAAAACTGAATCAAGTTAAACCAAAATCTAACCTTCAGTCTTTAATGCTAATAAAGAGAAGAAGGTTAGATATTTTTATTATGAATAGGCATATCAATCAATTTAAAAATGTAATTCAATACTATTTATTTAAGCCTCAATAAGTAAGTTATTTGTGCATATCCAGCACCTGCTGGATATGCACAAATAATTGGTAGAATCTTCATATAAATTGATTTATTTACTGAGGTTAGACTGAAAAATGAAAAGAATTGTAGGTTATGCCAGAGTTTCTTCCCGTGAACAAGCTATTGATTCTCATGCTTTAGAACAACAGGAAGCTAGGCTTAAAGGTGGTGGAGCAACAGAAATTTTTCAAGATATTCAATCCGGTAGTAATGACGATAGACCTGCTTTAAAAAAATTGATGAACTTAGTAAAAAATAAACAAGTGGATGAAGTTATTATTACAAGAATTGATAGAAAAGCTCGCTCATTACCAAAATTACGAGAATGTATTGATATTTATCAACAAGCTGGTGTGAATTTAAGGATTTTAGACCAGCAGATTGATTTAAATACATCTCAAGGTAAACTAATGATAAATGTCTTAGGTTCTCTTGCAGAATGGGAAACTGACCTTTTATCAGAGCGAATAAGGCATGGTAAAGAACATCGCCGTAATAAACGAGCCGCTTGTGAATCCTATCCCTGGGGCTATCAAGTAGTTAATGATAAATATCAGTTAGATACTCGTTTATTTTTTTGTTTAATTTCAGACAGACCAGACAATTATCTTGAACTCTATAACGAAGAAAATGTCACAAAACTACCTGGTTTGACTATCAAACAAATAGCTAGAGATTGTATTGATATATTTCTACAAGTTCAAGGAATCAGTCGAGCTTTGAAAGTTATATTCACAAAATATGGATTAGTGAAAATACATAAAAATAGAAATAGTCGAGATAGTATATTACATTGGACAACAGCAGGTTTCAATAAATGGTTAACTAACCCTGTCCTTCGTGGTCACACGGCCTACTTTCAACGCATTACTATTAGCAAAGGAAAAAGAAAGAAAAATAAGCCTGAAGACTGGCAACTAATTCATGATACTCATCCAGAGTATAAGCTCATTACTGAAGCCGAAGCAGTTGAGATTCAACAAATTCTCAAATTTAACTCGAAAACTGGGTCTTTTAGCTTTAATCAAGACCCAAATCACCCTGTCTGTTACCGAGAATATGCTTATCAAACAGGTCTAGTTTTTTGTGCTGAATGCGGTTCCAAGTGTATTACTAAAAGTGCGAGGTATAAGCAAGGAATGTATTATTATTATTTTGCTTGCCGATATGCAGACATGGGTTGTGGGAATAAAAAATCTACCCGCAAATCTAATATTGAAAAGGCTCTCATCCATACCTTAGTACAACGTTCTCAAATTTTAGCGAATGAGTTAGACGAACAGCTAACTATAGAGCAGGAAAAATCAGAGAAACTAAAACAGTTAGAATCTCGACTAGAGGCTCTAGAAAAAATTTCAGGGTTTGACCCAGACCTTGAAAAGCTTAAAGAGAAGATTCGTCTACAAATTGCGGAGGAAGTTAATCCATTTCTCTCCGATTCAATTCTCAATAAAAGTACAGAGGAAATTATCCGTGCTGGTAATAATTTAGCAATCTGGCACACCTTATCTCCAGATGAAAAGGTCAAAGTTTATCACCAACTTGTTCATCAGATTACTATTCGCAATGCAGAAGTTGAAGAAGTGATTTTGAAAATCTAAACCTGTAGCTAAGTTAGATATATGAATACGCAAGAAAGTTTTAATTTAAACAAACTCAAATGTGAGGTCGCAATGAAACAAGCGTTGCAATCATGGCAGCCAAAACCACAAGTTTATGGAATGGAATGTCCAAAATGCAATTCTCACCTCCTTGGTAAACATGGTCGAGAACCAGATGGTGTACAACGTTATATCTGTAAGAATTGCTCCCGTATCTTTAGAGCAAGACCTGTTATAACCTGTAATTGCTTGATTCCTGGAAAAGAATTAAGGTGTCAATCTTGCCCTCAATTTCAGGAGTTTTTGGATATTGTTAAGCAAAATATGGAGGAATTAGGCTTTTTGAGTTTTCAGGAACTACAGAACCTCAAAGTATCTGAGGAAGGAACTCAAAACGCCAAATTCATCGCAGATTGTGAGTAGATAGATTACAAATTGAACTTAATTATAGCGATTCCCATCTCAGTGAGGTACGTTTTCCAACCTACTAACCTTGATAAAAAAGATTTGGGTATACTTCAGTTGCTTAGAAAACGCTCGAGGCAAGCCATATTAAGCTTCTCTATGGCATAACCATTTAAAATTCAGGGACAAATAATTCCCGTTTGCTACCTGCATAGTGTTGATATATTATTTCTGGGCTATTACCTACCAACCGAGCCACATCTTTTACATCTAGCTTACCAGTTTCGAGAGCATGAGTAATAAAAGTATGTCTAGTTTGGTACAGTTTCCTGTATTCAATTTCCAACCCATGAATTACAGTTGTCCATATCCGTCCCCGAAAGTTATCGATATCAATTGCTTTGCCTTTAGGTGAAGGAAATACAAATGAATCAGAGGTTGCATCTTCCGGCTTATTAGATTGTAATAGTTTACGGAGTGAATCATTGCACGGAAACTTTCTTCTTTCTTGAGTCTTTAACCCTTGCCTAATTTGTTTACCATACTCAGTTTTAATGATTGCTTGCTCAAAATTAATTTGTCTTAAATCTTGAGAAATATGTTTCCACTGTAAAGCAATAGCTTCTGATGGTCTACATCCTGTTAAAAATAGGAACGTAACAAAAGGAGTATAGTGGCTATGCTTAAACGCTGATGCTTTTGGACAAAAGAGGTTGGTTTCAATTGCATTGATAATTTTATCTCTTTCTTTCAAAGTAAAAGGATTTATTTCGTCGATTTCCTGGCTTCTGGATGACTTTGGTAAATTAATTTTCGTTGCCATCCCCTGAAATGGGTTTTCTGAAATCATTCCAGATTCTATTGCCCACTCGCAGCAAGCCGAAAGACGGGTAATAAATCTTTTTCCTGAATATAAAGGAATTGTATTTAAAATGTAGTCTCTGATTTCGCTAGCTTTATCCAAGTCATGAGTTGTTAAATTTTTAACATAATTAGAAAAAACACCATACGAAAGTATCATAGTGTTAGGGCTACACTGCGGTCGCTTATATTCAATAAATTGTTCCCAAAGGTCTGCTAGTGATGTTTTAACAGTAATACTACGTGTTATTTCTGTTGCAACCTTACTCAGTACAGCCTGTGGTTTGTATTTAGCTAGGGTAGGGTCAAAATTTCCAGAAACTATGTCTAGCTCAATTTGCCTTGCCTTTGCTTCTGCTGCTTTACGGTTAACAGAGTTATCTGCCAAACCTATGCTGAGATAATGACGTTTATCTGCGAACCTGAACCGTAATTGTAATCGGTCATTTGAAGAGATGACTTGAACAGTACCTTTAGAAGCTTTACTAGAGTTGGGTTTGGAGTACACGGGTTTATCCTTCTTAGTACCTTTTTTAGTACACCAACTTTACACCCAAGTTACACCCAAAAGTACCTAAAAAGAGCTAATATTTGTTTCTAGCAATAAACAAATATACCACCCTCAATGGAAGAGGTTAGAGGAAAAATCGTTAAAAGCTTGTTAAATAAGGCTTTCTTTACAAAGCGGGCGATGGGACTCGAACCCACGACGTTCACCATGGGAAGATGACATTCTACCACTGAATTACGCCCGCGAATTGCTGCCATGAACTTAAGGCTAAGGTAAATTATACCACTATTTACAGATGTTTTCTAATTGGCTAAAACATATACGGTTTTGGCAACTGCTGATCTATCAATCCTGTGGCTGTTCAGATTGAAAATCTTTTTAGCTAGCTAATGACGGCACTTACTACTATCTTTAGCTAAAGAACAATATCCTCACCTCGCTCAGTGAAGCGAACCTCTTTAATATTCCATTGGCTATTACTCGTTAAGGTTTTGCGGAGACTGCCAAACAGAGCAAACTGTTCACAACTAGAAAGAGAAGCTATTTGCCGTTTTGACTCAGGAGATATTCGCAGATCAACTGTAGCAACACCATTTTTGATGTTGACACGATATCCAGACAAGCTAAAGTCGCTTGTATCTCGTTTTTCTAATATCTTATTTACTACATTTGTAACTGGTTCTTCGGCTGGTACTGAAACTTTTTCAGGAATGAATTCTTGACACTGGGTATCACTTGTATATAGCGTGACATTAGTAGTTTTGCTAGTGACAGCTTTAGGAATTGATGGGGAAGGCGTATTTTCTTTAGGAGATTCTTGATTAGGAGATTTTTCTCTCAACTGAGCTACGCTAGGAATTTGGCTAGGAGTCTGAGAAGATACGCTATTCGTTGGTGTTGTTATGGGGCCTGGTGTTGGGCTATCAATATTACGAGCGGTAGGGTTAGAACTACAACTGCTGAGGCTGACAACCATTGTCACAAAAATCAGGGGTAAAAAATATCTTTTAGTTGTGTTCATAATTTTGCTCATAAGTGATGTTGTTGCTATCAATTTCAGTGTTGCTGGTATTAATTCCGTATAAATTTATGAATCTTCAGCCAGTCTATAAAGTGTCAACCCGAAATCTGTTAAAGTCGAGGGTTACACTATACACCAAAATTACAACATCTGCTTTTCAATGAGCGATGTCTGACGATCAGCCCCTCCGGGTCTACGCCAATCCCAAAAAGCTTGATTAGAGAAGCAAGAGTGCGGCAATGAAAGATATATAGAATTAAGTCTATTTATCTGAAAATAGCTGTAGGTTTGAGCAGATTACGTACACTCTGTTGTATATCTTCTTGTTTAACTAAGGATTCGCCAAGTATAACGGCATGTGTACCAGCTTCAGCTACAAGGGATAAATCAGCAGGTGTATACAAGCCAGACTCACTAACAACGATAATGCCCAAGCTTTGTAGTTGCGATCGCCTAGCCGCCAGTAGTTGCTCAGTTGTGTCAATATTGACGCTAAAATCTTCTAGACTTTGGTTGTTAATTCCTATTAGGCGTACATCATCAAGCTTTAGCACCCGATCTAGTTCTGCTAAAGTATGGACTTCTATCAAAGCATTCATTCCCAAATAGTGAATCACTCGCAAAAAGTTTTGAAGTTCCTTATCTGAGAGAATTCCTGCAATCAATAGCACCGCATCAGCGCCTGCTGCCCGTGCTAAATAAATTTGGCAGGGATCTAAAATGAATTCCTTGCACAGTAGAGGCAATCCCACCCGGTAGCGGATGGTGCGTAAATTTTCAAAGCTGCCATAAAAGAACTTCTGATCGGTGAAGACAGAGATACAAGTTGCGCCACCACGTTCATAGGCTTTAGCGATCGCTACTGAGTCCAAATCTGCTTTAATAATTCCATGAATTAGGGATGCTTTTTTCACCTCTGCAATGATACAAGGTCGGTAATGACTCTGTTGCAAAGCAGAGATAAAATCTCGCACAGTCGGCGCAGCAGCTAACTGGCGTTGCAAAGAAGCCAAAGACATCTCTTGCTGAATCTGTGCAACTTCATGCTTTTTCTGCCATATAATCTCTGTCAGAGTAGGTTGCAAATAAGTATTAGGGGTAGTAAATGGGTAAGTCATAATTGCTAAGGATGGCGTGACCAAAAAAGTATGAATTATAAAATTTCAGGCTATCTAACAGATATTCTTATTAATTGGTCTTTGTGGAAACGTCTTTAACAAATAGAAATCTGTAAATAACCGAACATTTAAAGTTTTCAATCTTCATCCTTGCCTCGTGGAACGTTGTGGTCAATTTTGTTAAAATAGCCTCATTTTCTGACATTCATTTATAGTAATCGTACTATCTTGATTAGTTTCATTTTCAAAGATGAAGCCAGGTTGATTTCAGGCTTAACGCTTCTACAGTCTTAGTATCAGTTTTATTTTGTTTTGAACTTTCAACTAAGCAGTTATTTTTGAGCAATCGAATGTAGGTTCGGTAAGGTATATAGTCTATGGGATTGTAACCAGCAAACCGCAAAATTAAAACACATGCCCAAGAATATTTGCCAGCAATAATCGCTTTGAGAATTTGCTCAATTTGTTCATTGTTGATTTTCTTACCCGTTTGTGTTTGATAACCAGTGATATTTTGAGTCATAAAATACGCTCGTGTATGTAAATAAAAACTGTTTTGTATTTGTTGACTTTTATCTTGCTTTTCCTTTATCCAATGCCCAAATTACCTATTTTTTGTGCATAGTCAACTATTTTAAGAAATGCCAGCTATTGAAGGGGATTGTCCATATCTTAAATAACAGGATTACAAGCTAGTGCTTAGGTTAACTTAAATAAAGTTAATAACTATTACAAATTTATATTGAAAGTAGGGGCGGGATTAAGCAGGATCATAAATATCTTGTTAAACCCGCTCTTAGAGATAAACCGTATTGCAGAAGCTGCTTCTTCGTTAAGCTTACTCAATCTTTAGCAAAGGAGTATATGAACGATTTTTTGACAGATATGTCTATTTTTTCGCTTTTGAAATCTTATTTATTTTTATTAGTGTCAAATCAACTTAGAC
This sequence comes from Nostoc punctiforme PCC 73102, assembly GCF_000020025.1. Lineage (GTDB taxonomy): Bacteria > Cyanobacteriota > Cyanobacteriia > Cyanobacteriales > Nostocaceae > Nostoc > Nostoc punctiforme. Next base: position 6,080,105 of record NC_010628.1, read on the forward strand.
TTTAGAAGGAAAATATGGAATTTATTAAGTTTTATATAGTAAAAAAATGTAGCTTTATTGGGCTTCTCTTACAATGTCCTCTGATTAGCCCTTTCAAAAGTATAAGTACGAATAAATTTTCATAAATTGTATTGAACAATACATCTTTGCTTAATATTTCCTATTTCTTTTGGAATATTTGTAAGCTATAAGTGCATGAGCCATAAAAATAATTTACTCCTTGTGACAGATGACAAGCTGTCTAATCATGTTGTTAGATGCCTAAGTGAGCAAATTTAGGATCGGTTAAATTAATGAGCAATAATTTACTTATTAAAACTATAGGTCTTAGAACGAATATATCTAAATTAGAATTGACAAAACTATTTTATTATGCACTAAAGTTTTTGACTTATGGTTCTTCTCTTGATTGCATAACAGTTATAAATGATTAGCTAAAATCAAAATTAGTATAGAGTTTTGTAGCATATTATTTATTGCATTTTTGGATATAACTTTGAAAAAGATTATCAAAACTTTCTCAGAGACAAATCACTGAAGATGGCTAAAAACTGCATTATTGTTATATTTAATGGGTTGAAGTCAGTTATGTATGTCTATGTGAATTAGGTTAAAGCATAAATATCAGATATTGCCCTTAATTTTATTAATATAGTTAAAAGGATAAAAAAGGTAGTTTTTTGATATTGTAATTTTGACTATATCAAGTTTTATATATTCGGTTTTAATTTATAAGAAATAATTATCTGTCGTAAGAATAAACACTATTTTGCTTTTCTAATATTGAATGAAGAGTAAGATAGCGCTTACTTATGTATTTAGCAATAATATCTTTATATTACCAATATAAAATTTTCTCTTTTTATTGTTAAAATTATCTTTAAAAGCACTAAATAACTTCTGATTCTTTTGAATTCCATTTATTTATAAATAGCCAATAGCACCATGATGATTTTAGAAAATTATGATTAGTAACTCATCAATGGCTATAGCACTGACTTATTTAACCGAGTGACTAGGGATATGGATTCTGGCCTTTATTACGTTAGTTCAATCTAACTCTTAATTGGTGCTACAGCCAGAATTAGAGATTTGCTGGTTTCCTGATGGTAGTTTTCTGAGTTGTTAATTAATAATCATTTTCAACTCAACACATATAACTTTTTGATAGATGACTCGGCATAGAATTTGATCGTCATTCCTTGCCACAAAAATCCTAGTGATGGAAAAATGAGATACGAATCGTCGAAAAAAATTCTTGTAATTGAAGATGATGCTGTTACTCGCAATCTCTTCTTAGAGGTTCTTGAGGCTCAAGGTTTTGACACCATAGGTGCTGAAGATGGAGTAGCTGGTATCCAGAAAGCACAAGAGCATTTACCCGACTTAGTGATTTGCGATATTCAAATGCCAGATATGGATGGCTACACCGTTTTGGCTAGGCTGCGCCAAGATCCTCACACAGCAATTATTCCTTTCATTTTTTTGACTGGGAGTAATACTCAAACAGATGTTCGCAAAGGTATGGAGTCGGGAGCGGATGATTATCTGACTAAACCCTCTAGTATAGAAGATTTTCTCAGAGCGATCGCTGTCCGATTAGAAAAGCAAGCTTTTTTGAGGTATTGGTACGCTACTAACTCTCATCAAACCGCTCAATCACCACCTTCATCGTTCAACTCTGAGTCCATTTTTCCATCTGTTCCCCAACTGCAAGCGGTTTTCGACTTTATTGAAGCTAATTATCGCCAAGGAATTACTTTGTCTGATGTGGCTCTTGCGGTTGGTTATTCGCCTGCTTACTTGACTAACCGAGTAGCAAAACAAACAGGAGAAACTGTAAACGCTTGGATTGTTAAGCGTCGAATGGCAGCAGCACGTCCTTTACTCAGAGATACTAATCAGACAATCGACCAGATTGCTATTGCACTAGGCTATCAAAATACATGTCATTTCTCCCGTCAGTTTCGTCAACACCACGGGCTTTCTCCCAAAACTTGGAGAAAACAGCAACAACTTCTTCAGTCTTCTAAAAACGCGAAGCTACAATTGATCAAAAATCATGATGCGTTAGAAAAACTTGTGCCTTTAGGTTGCTGATTAAAAGCAAATTACTAGTTTTCACTACTTTTTTGCTTGCTCAACTGCTGCATTAATAATTGCACTCCCAGAGCCAACAAACCAATTGCTACTATACCAAATATTCCGCTTCCTAAAGCAACTACACCAACAACCAGAGTCCGAACAGCAGAGGAAATTTTAATTACTAATGGATTAATTGAATGGAGGGGTTTAGCAGCAAAATTTGTAGCGATCGCAATCATCAGTGAATACAGTGCATATCCCATTCCTCCAGAAATAACCGCCCCAATTAGACAGCGTAAAGGACTCGCTGTCGCCTGTATTTTAGTATCAGTTGGTGGCGTTAAATTTTGGTCACTCATACAATTTTGGATTTCAGATTTTTAGTTGGGACATATCCTTGATTAAGGAAAAAGAATTATTTAAACAGATGATGTCACTTTAATACCATGCGTAATTGTCCGAGTTACAAACAATTCTAAGTCCTCATCAATAATTGCTTCCCTTACTTGCTGCAAAACTAGTTCTGCTTGCTGTTGAGATTCAAAAAGAGCAAATACTGTTGGGCCAGAACCGGACATCATTGTTCCTAAAACGCCTTCCTGATTTGCAAACACTTCTCGCAAATGCAAAACTTGGGGATAGGCTGGCAATACCACACGCTCTAAATCATTGTGCAATTTTTGGGCAATTTCCCTCGTATCTTTATGCAAAATAGCTTTGACTATTGCTCCTGAATGAACTGCACTAGCACGGGCTGCCAAATTATCGGTATCTATAATATAAGAATGGCCAAACTGCTGTCGATAGGTTTTGTATGCCCAAGGTGTGGAAACTTCCAGACTGCGGTATTTCCCCAATACTATATATATGTTATCTAAACTCGGCAGGGGAGAAAGTTGCTCACCCCTACCTGTTGCGATCGCAGTTCCACCTGCTACACAAAATGGGACATCAGAACCGAGTGTACCTCCTAACTCTTCTAATTCAGACTGAGTTAATCCCAACTTCCACAGTAAATCTATGCCCACTAACACAGCTGCTGCATTCGTCGAACCCCCAGCCAACCCAGCCGCTACAGGAATCTGCTTATTGACGGTAATCTCCACACCGCCATATTTAGCAAAGGCTTCGGGAAATTGCCTGACCATTAATTCTGCTGCCCGGTATGCCAGATTACTTTTATCTGTCGGTACTTGTGGGTGGTTACAGTGAACACGAATGCTGTCAGTGCTGATGGAACGCACATCAATTTGATCTGAAAGTCCGATACTTTGAAGTATCATGGCTAACTCATGATAACCATCGGGGCGATCGCCAATGATTTCCAGATACAAGTTGATTTTAGCAGGGGCAATTAAGCTGTAGGAACGCATTTTATAAGAATGGGGAATGGGCAATGGGCAATGCGGAATTGGGGAATGGGAAAAAATCCATTTTATCTTGTCATCTATTTCCTACTCCCTGCTCCCCACTCGCTACTGCCAGTTCATTTGCTAGGATTACCCATTGCTGAACGCTGATATCTTCGGCTCTGGCTTGGGGATTTATTTTTAATTGTTCCAGTAAGTGGCTCAGGCGATCGCGTTCTATAACAGATTGCAAATTATTTCGTAACATTTTGCGCTTGGCACCAAACCCCAACTTCAAGAAAGTCTCTAACTGTCGGGGATTAAGCGCTGGTATTTCTATTTTTCGGGGACGTAATCTTACCACTGCTGAATCAACTTTTGGCGCTGGATGGAATGCAGAGGCTGGGACTGTGCAGATTAACTCACACTCAGCCAAATACTGTACCCGCACGCTCAACGCCCCAAAGGTTTTTGACCCTGGTTTAGCATACAACCTTTCTGCTACCTCTTTTTGTACCAGCAATACTATAGAGTCAAATGGTTCGGGGTTGGGATTTGCGATCGTACCCAGTAGTTTCTCAATGATTGGCCCTGTAATGTTGTAGGGAATATTGGCTACTACTTTGTTTGGCTTTTGGAAATTGGGAAAGGCTACCAAATAAGATGGTAAATCCAGGGTGAGAAAATCGCCTTGTAGCAATAAGAAATTTTCAGTCTTACCCAGTTGCTTTGACAACAGTTGGCATAAGTCGCGGTCTATTTCAACTGCAATCAGAGATTGCACTAAGGGTAATAAACGACGAGTGAGAATGCCAGTTCCAGGACCAATTTCCAGGATGCAATCGCCTTTGGGGGAGCGATCGCTTTCTGTACACTCCGCTGCTTTAATAATTGCGTCGAGCGCCTTTTCACTTTTGAGCCAATGTTGAGCAAAGACCTTACGCGGTCGGATCATCTGTATTTATTGCCTAGTCTAGTTTTTAGCTTTTTCTCAAAAATTCATTATAAATTTTGAAGTCCCTCTACAGCGTTAGACTCACTGTAACGCCTATCTTCTCTTCCAAATGTTCCGCGAACTTAACGGTGGCGATCGCGCAAATGCCTATATAAGCGTCACCTGTTGATGGAAGTCTTAAACCGCAAGCTCCGCAGCAATTATACTTCTATAGTGAGTTCGAGCATTTAGATTCACGATAAATCCCTCCAGCAAGACTACCTCCTGCCTTTTTCGATAATCATTACTATAGTTACTCAACTTGCATCAGATCCCATTTAGAGACAAGCAACGTGCATTATTTACACAGTCAGGTTTAACCACTTCGTCCTTGCTTCCCTCCTGTTGCTTAACCCGTTCACTTGAAAGTAATGCCAGCCAAGAGATTTGCCCTTTTAGAAAAAAAATAAATTTACCCCTTGACAAACCAGGGGATTACTAGTTACTCTAGTTAAGTGGAAAGGCGAGAGAAGCCAACCACCACTGAACCTGAAAAACATAATACTTTGAAAGCTTAAAAAGAAAACCAATCCTCGTCAAAGGATTTTACTTTTTGGGAAACACCAAAAAGATAATCAAGATTATAAACTAGGATTCCGAAAAAATATTTTTCGGATACACAAACTCGAAACACAACAAAACGGAGAGTTTGATCCTGGCTCAGGATGAACGCTGGCGGTATGCTTAACACATGCAAGTCGAACGGTGTCTTCGGACACAGTGGCGGACGGGTGAGTAACGCGTGAGAATCTGGCTCTAGGTCTGGGACAACCACTGGAAACGGTGGCTAATACCGGATGTGCCGAGAGGTGAAAGGTTAACTGCCTAGAGATGAGCTCGCGTCTGATTAGCTAGTAGGTAGTGTAATGGACTACCTAGGCGACGATCAGTAGCTGGTCTGAGAGGACGATCAGCCACACTGGGACTGAGACACGGCCCAGACTCCTACGGGAGGCAGCAGTGGGGAATTTTCCGCAATGGGCGAAAGCCTGACGGAGCAATACCGCGTGAGGGAGGAAGGCTCTTGGGTCGTAAACCTCTTTTCTCAGGGAAGAACACAATGACGGTACCTGAGGAATAAGCATCGGCTAACTCCGTGCCAGCAGCCGCGGTAATACGGAGGATGCAAGCGTTATCCGGAATGATTGGGCGTAAAGCGTCCGCAGGTGGCAATGTAAGTCTGCTGTTAAAGAGTCTAGCTCAACTAGATACAAGCAGTGGAAACTACATAGCTAGAGTACGTTCGGGGCAGAGGGAATTCCTGGTGTAGCGGTGAAATGCGTAGAGATCAGGAAGAACACCGGTGGCGAAGGCGCTCTGCTAGGCCGTAACTGACACTGAGGGACGAAAGCTAGGGGAGCGAATGGGATTAGATACCCCAGTAGTCCTAGCCGTAAACGATGGATACTAGGCGTGGCTTGTATCGACCCGAGCCGTGCCGTAGCTAACGCGTTAAGTATCCCGCCTGGGGAGTACGCCGGCAACGGTGAAACTCAAAGGAATTGACGGGGGCCCGCACAAGCGGTGGAGTATGTGGTTTAATTCGATGCAACGCGAAGAACCTTACCAAGGCTTGACATGTCGCGAATCCTGGTGAAAGCCGGGAGTGCCTTCGGGAGCGCGAACACAGGTGGTGCATGGCTGTCGTCAGCTCGTGTCGTGAGATGTTGGGTTAAGTCCCGCAACGAGCGCAACCCTCGTTTTTAGTTGCCAGCATTAAGTTGGGCACTCTAGAGAGACTGCCGGTGACAAACCGGAGGAAGGTGGGGATGACGTCAAGTCAGCATGCCCCTTACGCCTTGGGCTACACACGTACTACAATGCTCCGGACAGAGGGCAGCAAGCATGCGAATGCAAGCAAATCCCGTAAACCGGAGCTCAGTTCAGATCGCAGGCTGCAACTCGCCTGCGTGAAGGAGGAATCGCTAGTAATTGCAGGTCAGCATACTGCAGTGAATTCGTTCCCGGGCCTTGTACACACCGCCCGTCACACCATGGAAGCTGGTAGTGCCCGAAGTCATTACTCCAACCTTTCGGGGAGGAGGATGCCTAAGGCAGGACTGGTGACTGGGGTGAAGTCGTAACAAGGTAGCCGTACCGGAAGGTGTGGCTGGATCACCTCCTTTTTAGGGAGACCTATACCCCTTACATATCGAAAAACACACAGTTAAATAGATAGTAAGTTGGTCTAACCTAGGTCGGTCGCAGACATGTGCAAAATGTAAAAAGCTTTCAAACTATGATTTGGTTCTTTTAGGGGCTATTAGCTCAGGTGGTTAGAGCGCACCCCTGATAAGGGTGAGGTCCCTGGTTCGAGTCCAGGATGGCCCACCTGAATCAATTAAAAATGCAAAATTAAAAATGAAAATGAAATAAATTTTTAATTTTTAATTATCAATTTTTAATTGTATCTGGGGGTTTAGCTCAGTTGGTAGAGCGCCTGCTTTGCAAGCAGGATGTCAGCGGTTCGAGTCCGCTAACCTCCACCTGTGGTGATTGCCATTGATAAAATATATTGAGAGTTCAGCAACATGACATGACTTTAGTGTCAGACTGCTGAGTTGTATCTCAGCCAGAACCTTGAAAACTGCATAGAAACGCGAAATTAGCAGGCAGACACAGACATTCTTAGTACTGAGTGCCTCGACTTAGAGTACTGAGTAAAATCAGTGCAAAGTGATGAGGTAAGCAGAACTAACTATTTGTTTTTGTGAATGCAAATTGTGAAACACCAAATGAATTGAGTGGTCAAGCTAATAAGGGCTAACGGTGGATACCTAGGCACACAGAGGCGATGAAGGACGTGGTTACCGACGATATGCTCCGGGGAGTTGGAAGCAAACATTGAGCCGGAGATTTCCGAATGGGGCAACCCTTAATACTACCTGCTGAATATATAGGCAGGAGAGAGCCAACCCAGCGAATTGAAACATCTTAGTAGCTGGAGGAAGAGAAATCAAAACAGAGA